>NZ_LVWH01000148.1:0-85684 GCF_001909045.1 Paenibacillus sp. P3E
CCGTCCCCAATCCGTACCCAAACCATTTTTCTAACGAATTCAGAGTGCGGTGGTAACAGGGAGCAAAGAAAAAAACTCCTTATCAAATAAGGAGTTTGTAGGGGTGATGCAGTATAGGACGGATGGGGTTCGAACCCATGACCCCTACCCTGTCAAGATAGTGCTCTCCCGCTGAGCTACCGTCCTGCAACGAAATTTATAATACCACAGGATGTAAGGTGAAGGCAATATTTTTTTCGGGAACGGTTCCCCGGACGGGAGAGAAGCTATGGAATGCCCATGATGCGGTGCCGGTTTCTTCTATTAATAGAGTCTGAATTCCGTTCCCTTCCGCAGCTTGATTGATGGTAATCGGTTGCTGGAGGTTTTTTTGTCTCGTTCTCCTGCTCCCTCCGGAATAGTGGAATCACTGCCGTCAACATGATAATCTTGAATCAAACGAAGAAAAGGAGCAAAGAATTTGCCAGAGCCCAATGAACAAAAGAATAAAACTTCCGCCGGACTAAAATGGCTGGGAGGCGGGGCAGCCATGCTGCTCCTGAAAGGAAAGGCGATACTGTCACTTTTAAAGCTGGGGAAAATCGCCGGTCCGCTGATATCCATGATGGTTTCCGTATGGGCCTATGCACTGATCTATCCTTGGCAATTCGCCATCGGATTTGTCCTGCTGCTGTTTGTCCATGAGCTCGGACACGTAATCGCCGCCAAGAGGATTGGTCTGACGGTCAGTGCTCCATTATTCATCCCTTTTCTGGGAGCTTTAATTACCATGAAAAAACAGCCGCTTGACGCGAAAATGGAGGCTTATGTAGCCTTTGGCGGCCCGCTTTTGGGCAGCGCAGGAGCGGCAGTTGTTTTTGCATTCGCCTATTATTATCACAGTCCGCTGTTGTATTCGCTGGCCTATATCGGATTTCTCCTCAACCTTCTGAATTTGCTGCCGATCCATCCGCTGGATGGAGGGCGTATTGCGACTGCGGTCACGCGCTGGCTCTGGCTGGTAGGGCTGATTGGCGGTTTGGGTGTGATTCTGTACCTGAAGTCGATCCTGTTCCTGATTATCTGGGTGCTGTTTGCCTATGATTTGTACAAGAAATATATCAGCCGGCGCAAGAACAGTCAGGTGAGAACGGTTGTGTTCAGATTCCTGATTCCTGTAGAGCATTTGCGGGAACAAGGGTATCTGATTCCGGGGCCCGAACACAAAAGGGACTTGCCGTTTACTACCTACAGTGATCTGGAGCGCCAGCAATATCTCGGCATCCGTTACGAAAGCCTGGATTATCACGGAACCGCCAGACTTCCTGTACAGTGCATCATTGAGAAGGTCAAACTGACCGGACTTGACCAGGTGACGGCAGAGAACGGACTGCACTTGAATGCACAATGTGAGGTCCAATATACGGTATTTGAGAACGATAAATATTATGAGGTGCCGGCTAGCTCGCGCTGGAAATTCGGTGCAGCCTATTTTGCACTTGCAGGATGTATCGGCTTCCTGATGTACCTGGTGCATGTAGTGGGAAATGTAAATCTGTGATCCCCCGTTTAGCAGCACTCCAAACCGTCAAAGCTGTAAAAAGCTAAAGGATAGGAGGAGTATGCTTATGAGCAGAAGATTACTGGTGAGAGCCGCAGTCTGTTTGCTTGTGCTTATGGGAATGGCGGGATGTGCGGTTCGGGATGAGGCGCCCGGAGTGGTGGAGCTCCACCGGATGTCTGACCTGGAAGGGCCGCTTAACCCGGCCGACAACAGGCTGTCCCCGGTACTAGAGGATGTATATAGCCGTTCAATCCCGGAAGATGTCTATTCCACGCAATAGCGGCGTCTGGAAGGCCTGCTTTCTTGCTCTGTACAGAGAAATGGAATTTCTGTATAATGGGTCAACTATCATTTTGACCTATGGAGAGGAGACCCAAAAGACAATGGCAGCAGAAATTGTACATGTAACTACAGATGAACAACTCCAAATGGGGCTGGATATCCGTAAAAAGGTATTTGTGGAAGAACAGAAGGTTCCAGTGGAAGAGGAACTTGATGAATATGATGTAGTGGGGGACAACGCCCATCATATGCTTCTTGTGGATGAGGGGATTCCGGTAGCAACTGGAAGACTGATCTATTATAAAGCCGGAGCGGCCAAAATGCAGCGGATAGCCGTCCATAAAGCTTATCGCAGCAAGGGGTACGGAAGGGTTCTTTTACTGGCGCTGGAAGAGCTGGCCCGGGAGATCGGTCTTGAAGCCTCCATTCTGGACGCCCAGTGCCACGCAGAAGAGTTTTACAAGAAGCTGGGTTACAAGGTAATTTCCCAGGAGCCTTTCTATGATGCCGGTATCCTGCATGTGCGGATGGAAAAGGCGCTGTAAACGGGCAAGTGGGTACATATTATGTTGCTTCGGAGGACACGCTAAGGTGAGTCTGACCATGGACAATCCAAATGCGAAGGAGCAGATTCCAAATGAGCAGTACACGCGAACGGTTTATTGCGGCTCAGCGTAACGGTGACGGAGATTTGACCAGCTTCCAGACCTCTTCAGGGCGGGTGCTGGATTATCAGCAGGCGTTGCAGGAGGTCCAGGCAGGCGCTATTGCCGGAGTGAATGTGTTCAAAGGTAAAGATGGCGAGATGTATATCCGCGGGGATGCGGACGGCGATCCCACCAATAATCTGGATCGGCTTCCGCAGTTTTAAGGCGGTATAGATAGGAAAGGCCGGACAGGCGTACATTGACGCTGCTGCCCGGCCGTTTTTGTATGTCAAACTCCATTAAAGACTATAGATCCTGTGCTGTTCCAAAAACTCCATTTCTCCCGTCAGGCCTTCAAAACCCGGTTTCTCATCGCTGTAATGCATCAGCAGAATGAGTTTCCGTACTTCCTCCGGCAAGGACATCAGCTCTTTGAGGGTAGTGTGGACCTGCCCATGTCCGCGAAGCTGGCAATCATGCAGAATTCTTGCGATCCCGCGCTCACGGACAAGGCTGAGCAGAAGCTCAGGCTGAAAGGTCAGATCCGCACTGTAAAAAACCTTCTCATTCAGCAGTAGTGAATAGCTGTCCCTTCCGGGGATATGCGGTGTGCGGATCAGCTCCACGGTTAGTGAGGGCGCCAAAGGATAGGAGATACCCGCTTCCAGCGGTTTGATAATAAAAACATCGGACAGGGACCGGTTGCCCTCCTCATGAAGTTTATGAAGCAAAGGGTGCTGCCATAACGGTTCTATCAAGGTCTCTGCCAGCAGCAGTGTCATTTTGCCGCCGTGTGGTTCCCGGTTGATGGTATGGGCCAGATTTTCCAATCCGCCGATATGATCGCCATGAATATGAGTGATCAGTGTTTCGTTCACCTCACGGAAAGATTTCCCCAGTGCCTTCATAGCCTTGGGTGCGGTCACTCCACAGTCGATCAGCAGTGTATACCCGTTAACCTGAAGCAACGCGTTGTTATTATAGTATTTTGTGGAAAAGGCATCCCCTGTGCCCAGCATTTGCAAGTCAATTGTCATGGTGAAAAACCCTCCTGGAATTCATGGCCGAATCTATTTATTCTATCGTATCATTCTTCACAAAAGGAATGAAATAATTCCCTGTCATTCCGCAACTTGTCGCAATTTTTACAGTATACATTAACAGCATGAATTACTTGGAGGGTCTCTAGTGATGAGATGGAAAAAAATAGCGCTGTGTATGGTTGTGTTTTCCTTAATGGGCGGTTCATTATTATTTGCAGATGCCGTTAATCAGAAGATCAGAGTATGGAGCAACGGCAAGGAAATATCGGATGGCGGTTACTTGATTGACGGCAAAGCCTACATTCCCGCCAGAGAAGCAGGGGGTATTGTCAGCTGGGATGGTTCTGGTAAACTGAGCATCCTGAGACCCAATGTGCATATTGTTCTGTTTAAAGGTGATAATGTTTTTGGCAATGTGAATGTAGGCAAGCTAAAGATCAAGGTGCTGACCCAGGTAGACAGTCTGACCGAGGATGTTGCGGCGGTAAAGGTTGCGATCACGGACCCGTCGGGCAACGTGAAGGATATCCAGTCCCAGGAACTGGGGGGCTCGAAGAAAGAGGACTTCTGGTTTCCGACTTCGGAGTTCACCTATGATTTCAAGGATTCCGGAAAATACCGGGTTGGCTTCTATATCAAACCTTCCAAAGGTACGGATTATGTACTTGTGTCAGAGAAAGTAATCACTGCGCTGGATTGATCAATTCAGCACCCTCAAATTGACCTTGCTTATCTTACGTGTTACGATACCAAATGTAGGATAATTCAATTCAAAGTGAGGTATTACAATGAGCGATCACAAACATGAGCATGGCCATGAACATGGTGAAGCATGCGGTTGCGGACATGATCACGACCATGAGCACGAGGAGTTTGTGCTGACCTTGACGAACGAGCAGGGCGAAGATGTGGAAATGGTGCTGGTGGAAACGTTCGACGTAGGCGAGAAGTTATATGCACTGCTGCTGGAACGCGAAAACCCTGAGGCAGACGGCATCATTCTGCGCATGGAAGAAGAAGATGAAGAAATGGTGCTTTACAACATTGAAGATGAAGCTGAATGGAAAGCTGTTGAAGAAGCTTACAACGAGCTGCTTGCCCAGCAAGAATAGATTTCATGAAGCAAAGTGGGCCTCTCGATATTGGACAAGACCTGCGAGGCTTGCATACAAAAACCCGATACTGAAGAAGTATCGGGTTTTTGTATGTTGAATGTATGAAGGGGAGGCGATCAGGAGATCGGGTCCGCCTCCACGATGACTTTGACGTTCGTGATACTGCGGTCCTCCGGACCTTTGACCGGCAGCCCGATTTCCACATGATCGATGATATAATCGATGTTATCCTGGGTAATTACTTCACCTGGGAGCAGAATCGGAATCCCCGGAGGATATACGTAAATGAATTCTGCGATGATGTAGCCAGCGGATTCACGGAAAGGAACCAGCTGGGTATCGGCATAGAATGCATCCCGCGGAATCAGTGCCAGTTGCGGAATTTCCGGCACCTGCACCTTGAGCTCATAGATTTCACCTTTGCTGTAATGAATGGCGGAGAGTACTTTCAGTGCGGCAATGAGCTTATCTACCGATTCCTGGGTATCTCCTGGCGTAATCAGGCAAAGAATGTTATACATGTCGCTAAGCTCAACTTCAATGTTGTATTTCTGGCGCAGCCAGTTCTCGGTTTCGTAACCGGTGATGCCGAGATGGCGCACATGGATGTTCAGCTTGGTCGGGTCAATATTGAACGTTGCTTCCGTACCAAGAATTTCTTTGCCGAAGCTGTAGAGGCCTTCAATGCTGTTAATGGTATCACGGGCATAGTTCGATAGGGCAATGGTTCTTGCAGCCATCTCGTGGCCGTTTAGGGCCAAATTACGTCTGGAGGTATCCAGGGATGCCAGCAAGATGTATGAAGTTGAAGTTGTGGTCAGCATGCTGAGAATGGTTTGAACCCGCTGCGGGTTGACCAGGCCGGTCTTGGCATTCAGATTGAGCACCGAGCTCTGTGTCATGGAGCCGCCAAGCTTGTGTACACTGGTGGCTGCCATATCCGCTCCGGCCTGCATGGCCGATACCGGGAGATCCTCATGAAAATGAATCAATACTCCATGTGCCTCGTCCACCAGTACGGGAACGCCGTAACTGTGGGCCAGGTCGACAATCGAACGCAGATCGGCACAAACGCCAAAATATGTTGGATTGATAACAAGTACACCCTTGGCATCGGGATGGCGCCTTAAGGCCTTCTCGAGTGCGCTGGTGGTAATACCGTGGTCTATCCCAAGATTCTCATCCTGTACAGGAGAGACAAAAACAGGCTTGGCTCCGGAGAAAATAATCGCTGACATCACGGATTTGTGAATGTTGCGCGGTACAATAATTTTGTCTCCTTCCGAGCAGACAGAGAGGATCATAGTCATGATGGCATTGCTCGTGCCTTGTACGCTAAAATAGGTATAGTCGGCGCCGAAAGCCTCCGCAGCCAGTTTTTGAGCTTCAAGAATTACGCCGGTAGGCTGATGAAGATCATCAAGCGGTGCGATGTTGATCAAATCTATGGATAGAGCGTTATCGCCGATAAACTCACGGAATTCGGCATCGGTTCCTAGCCCCTTCTTATGCCCGGGAATATGAAATTGAACTGGGTTTCCGGCGGCATGCTTTTTGAGAGCGGTGAAGAGGGGAGTTACATGTTGATCCATTTAATGCTGTCACAACCTTTCGTGAAGAGTAATTTTTTCAAGCAAGCATCAGTATAACAAATCAATCACCATAATACTAGGATGTGATGGAATGTCTGGCAAAGTAGCTGAACGTATGCATATCAATTTAGCCTCTCCGTTCATTATGGAGATGTGGGTAATTATTTTTCTGGTGGAATTTGTAAAAGGATCACTGCTGGTAGCCCTTCTGCCGGTTTATATGGAGAATATCCTTGGACTTTCAGTAACAGTCGTTGGCTTCTCGTTTGCAATGCAATACCTGGGAGACAATCTGTTCCGCAGCCCGTCGGGCTGGGTCATGGAACGCATTGGATACCGCTGGACGATGACAGGGGCTCTGCTGCTGATTCTGGTGGCGGTTGGACTGATCATTTATGCCAAAGATGCACTATGGTTATCGGTTGCCTGTCTGATTCTGGGCATTGGCACCTCACCGCTCTGGCCTTGTACCATGACTGGTATTACCGAGCTGGCCGGTTCGACGAAAAGCGGAAGCAGCGGGGCGGCCATGGGTGCTGTGGAGATGGCCTCACTAGCTGGAACCGGGATCGGCCCCATCACAGTCAACTTTCTGATGGATCATGGCGGACAGAGCTACCGGGCCGTATTTCTGGTGCTTATGGGCTGTGCCGCAGCTGTCGCGGCCGTTGCACTGCTGCTGCCGTCAAGGATAGGGAGTCATGCGCCTCATGCGGTTGTGCGGGATCGGGGAGATGAGGGAGCGGCAGTCGTGGGCAGACGGATGAAACCGCTGGAAAGTCTGAAGCGGACATGGCATCAGGTCAGAACCTCGCTGAAGGTCAGCCGCTTGTTGTTTCCTGCACTCTTTCTGCAGGCCTTTGCGATAGGCCTCATGACCCCTGTGGTCACCCTGTTTGCCCGTTCCGAGCTGCATGTGACGCCGAACCAATTCAGCCTGCTGCTGATTGCAGGGGGCGGCATTACCGTACTGGCACTGATTCCGGCCGGCAAACTGGTGGACCGGATCGGAACAACCATTTTCCTGAACATCGGATTCCTGCTCGCCGCGGGCTCGCTGGC
The DNA here is from genome assembly GCF_001909045.1 of Paenibacillus sp. P3E. NCBI lineage: Bacteria > Bacillati > Bacillota > Bacilli > Caryophanales > Paenibacillaceae > Paenibacillus > Paenibacillus sp. P3E. The sequence goes on from NZ_LVWH01000148.1 coordinate 7,285, forward strand.
CTTTTTTTCACAGGTGCGCTGGCTGCCGCTCGCCTTCTGTGCAGTAGCGCTTGTAGGTATCAGCTATGCCTTGATTCTTCCGGCCTGGAATGCTTTTTTGGCCAAGCAGGTACCTAAGGGAGAGAGAGGAACCGTATGGGGACTGTTCCTGACGCTGCAGGGCTCCGGTATGGTGGCTGGTCCTGTGATCTCAGGGAAACTCTGGGATTCAGTAGGGCACAGTGCTCCCTTTCTGGCCAGTGCTTTTGTTATGGTGCTGCTGTTCGGGCTGCATCTGCTTATTGTCCATAGAACCGGGCGGAAGACCTGGACAAGCTAGATGTGATTAGATATAGTATTTAAAAACTGCAAAAGCCGCTGGCAGCCGGAGGATTCCGGAAGCAGCGGCTTTTTTGCCGTCTAGAAGCGGGCAGAACAGGCACTAAGCAGAGAATGACAACGCACGGAAATTTAGAAGGACATGCGGTAGAGCGGAAGCAGAGTCTCGAAAGTCTGCCGGACTACGGTGAGAAGCTTACCGCCATCGGATAACAGCGGGTCCTCTCTATCGATGCGAAGTCCGCACGTGACCTCGGCTTTCTTAACCTCCTTAAGCTTGCGCGAGAGCTCGGTGAATGCGGGCTTACCCATGCCGGCATGCGGTATTCCCTTTGAATCCAAATGATCTGTGGACCAGAAATACCCGCCTGGAAGCTCTGATTGGATGTCGTCCATGTTCCGGAGCAGCGCTTCAGCAAAAGTCACTTTATTAGTGCTTTCATAAATGATGGCAAAAACAATAAAGAGATGGCTCTGAAACATGCCAACCTGAAAATGCGGCAGCGCCTTGTATCCCCTTTTATTCGGACCCCATGCCACCCAGGTATCATTCGGCGCATGAACGGTCCGGCGGGCATGTCTGGCTACATGCGGGAACATTTCCTCCCCCGTAAGTGAGGATAATAGAGGGGCGACTTCATCGCCCAGCTCGTTCAGCTTAGGCCGGACTCTTGCGATCAGCGCATTCATGCGCGGATCCAGACCGTCAATCTGAAATACATCAAAATCATCAGTGGTAAATCCTTGAAATGGCATTGCAGCGTCTCCTCGTATGAATAATGGTGAGATATCATAAAACAGCAGATTAAAGTCTGCATAGCCCTCTGTACTTGCATTACAGACAAGTTATTTGGAGCAAAACTGAAGTAAAGCGTTTGGAAAAGGTGGAAAGCGGGTAAAAATAGTCAATAAACCAAGTTACCGCTACATAAAATGAAGTATAAAATAAGAGCAAGACGAACGCAAAGTTTTATAAAGCAGGTTGAGGTCCGGCAGTCGGTTCTGCTCTAAGTTAAGCTAATGAAGCTGGCTTTGCTGTAACAAAGCAGTTAGGGGGGAGTGCCGTGAACAAAAACGACGAAGTCGAGTATTGCAATCTGGAGCTGCGCTTTGACAGACAGCATCTCCAGGATCTGATCAAGGACTTGATTAAGGAAGGCTATTCCCTTTATTGGAGCGAGAATGAAACGGTTTTTCTTATCTCGGTGCGCACCGGCCGCAAGCTTGTGAAGCTGCGTTTCCAGCGGATTAAGGAAGGCTTCAAACTGGTGGGAGATTATATGATCCGTGATGCGCGCCTGTCTGAGTGGATGGAGAAGCTGATTGGTGATATGCGGGGGCATGCCGTCGTTAAGCGGTTTCGCGACCGCCAGATCATTATTGAAAATATTTTGTTCGGCGAAGTGATCCGGCTGGTGGAAATCTCCGGCTACCAGCAGCGCGTGCTCTACCAGAAAGGCCCGCTGCTCTCTGATCAGGAGCTGACAAAGCTGTTCTTCTCTGTGGATGGGGAAGAGCGGATCCGCGACCGCAGGCTAGAGGTGGATGAGGTTCTGGACCAGCTCCACAAGGCCATTCAGGCCAAGGATACGGAACGGATAGCAGCATGCAAAGCCAGGCTTCTGGTATTGACAAGGGAACTGAATATGCTTGAATGGTGATACAGCCGTAATTCAGATTAGGCCAGGGCATCCCGCTTAAGGGGTGTCTTGTTTACTTACTGGGCAGTTAAAATCAGCGGTCCGTCCGGCGTGATAGCGATCGTATGCTCATATTGCGCTGACAACTTGCCGTCGGCCGTTCTTGCCGTCCATTCATCGTCGTCAATCGTGATATGGAACGTACCTTCGTTGATCATCGGTTCAATCGTAAACACCATGCCTTCCTTTAACCGAATGCCTTTGCCGGCTACGCCGATATGCTCGTAGCTCGGCTCCTCGTGCAGACTCCGCCCGATCCCGTGCGCCAGCAGATCGCGTACGACTGAGAACCCGTTCGCTTCCGCATGCTGTTGAATCGCCGACGTTATGTCGCCGAGCCGGCCCCCGGGGAGTGCCCGGGCGATCCCCAGCTCCAGACATTCCTTTGCCACCTTCATTAATTTTTGCGCCTCCGGCCGGATAGTGCCCACCGCATAGCAGTAGCACGAATCGCCGAACCATCCGCCATATTCCACGACAATGTCGAGCTTCAGTAAATCGCCGTCCATAAGCACCCGGTTCGAAGGAATACCGTGGGCCACCACATCGTTGACCGAAATGCAGGTTTCGGCGGGGAAGCCGTTGTACCCTTTGGTAAACTGCTTGCCGCCCAGCTTGGTGATATGCCCTGCAACAAAGTCATTGATTTCCCGGGTGGTGATCCCCGGCTGGATCAGTTTGGTTACCTCGCGGTAGCAGTCCGCGATGATTTGGCTCGCCGGCTTCATTTCTTCGATTTCCCTGGGTGATTTTAAAATAATCATCTTGTATTTGTTCGCTCCTTTTCCATTTTACAGTTTTAAAAACAGGACGATATCCCTGGCCTCCTCATGCAGCTTTCCGCGGCGAAGCGAAAGCGAGGCGCAGCCGACCAAGGCGGCCAGCAGCATTTCCGCGCGCTGTAGCCGATACGGCAGCTCCGCCGTGTCTCCTCCGGGAGCGGCAGCCCCATCCGCCGCACGCCCGGATTCCAGCAGCTTGGCCAGCGGCGCGAGCACCTCCCGGCGGAAAGCGGCCGAGAGCAGGGCCGAGCGTGCTTCAGGCAGCGAGGCAAAGCCCTCACCGGCCAGCTTATGCAGCAGGTACAGGGCGTGGTCCTTCGCCCAAAGCTGCAGCAGCCGGACACTGGCAGCGGCGACGGGGCCAAGCTCTGCGGCAGCGGCCGTTTCGGGGTTTCGGCTTCGGGAATCCGCCGCAGCCGAGTTTTCCGTGTCCACCGCAGCAGCTAAGCCCAAATGCCCGCCCGCCGGCGTTTCCAACGAAGCCGAAGCGCGCGTGACCTCCAGCGGAACCTTTAGTGGAGCCTCCAACGGGGGCTTCAGCGGAGCCTCTAACGCGGCCTCCAGCCATCCCCCGGACCGCTCCAACGCGTCCCATAGCAGATCGTGGAGCAAATCGCCCTTATTGCTGTAATAATGGTACACCGTGCCATAGCCGAGTCCCGCCTGCGCGGCCACATCGCGAATTTCCAGTAAAAGCCCTTTATTCAAAAAGACATCGGCAGCCGCTTTACGGATTTGCGCCAGACGCCGCAGCCGGATATCTTCGTTTTGTTCCTTCGTGCGTGGAGTCATCTCGTCCGTTCACCTCTTTTATTATTGACCTGCTCTTATGTCAATATAAAACATCGGCTTGCGAATAACAAGAGGTTAGCTGGAGGGTTTCCTGCTCAACCTGGAATCGGTGCTTGATCAACGGATTTGCCTCGAATGAGCGACCTGTTTGGAACATTGCTACGCTAATGGTCAAAACGCTTAATCAGCCTAATTAACGGAGGTTTCTTTTCTAACGGTAGTATGCGCACTTATTTGGCGTCACTCACAACCATTAGATTTTCCTCCCGTTTTCAGGTACCCGCATACTCCTCTGGTCAAGGACCGGTTTCGGTTTTGAACGGGGGTTCACTTCTGGCGGCAAAAACGTTAAAATACTCGTTGTGAGCAATTTCCACGATTTACGCAGGAATTTGTCAATGAAATTGATCGTTTTCAAGCAGGCTGAACTTTGCTGTCTCTGATAAAGGATGGTATTCTAATACTGCGAGAAATGGATTTCACAAAAATATAAGATGCAAAGGGTGGAGAACCAGATGGCAAAACAACAAATCGGTGTGATTGGCTTGGCAGTAATGGGTAAAAACTTGGCTCTTAACATCGAGAGCAGAGGCTTCACAGTATCGGTATATAACCGTTCCCCGGAGAAGACTCATGACCTTATCAGCGAAGCGGAAGGCAAAAACCTTGTAGGTACTTTTTCCATCGGGGAATTTGTTGAATCGCTGGAAGTGCCGCGTAAAATTCTAATCATGGTTCAGGCCGGTAAAGCAACCGATGCTACAATCGAGCAGCTGTTGCCACATCTGGATCAGGGCGATATCATCATCGACGGGGGCAACGCCTATTTCCCTGACACGGTTCGCCGCAATAAGGAATTGGAGGAAAAAGGCTTCCGCTTCATCGGTACAGGTGTTTCCGGCGGTGAAGAAGGCGCACTCAAAGGACCTTCCATTATGCCTGGCGGTCAAGAAAGCGCCTATAAGCTGGTTGAACCTATTCTTACGGCAATCTCGGCCAAAGTGGACGGAGAGCCTTGCTGTACATATATTGGACCTGACGGTGCCGGACACTATGTAAAAATGGTGCATAACGGTATCGAATACGGCGACATGCAGCTGATTGGCGAAGCCTACCATTTGCTGAAGGATGTTCTTGGACTGGATGCCAAAGAACTTCACAGCATCTTCGCGGACTGGAACAACGGTGAGCTGGACAGCTATCTGATCGAGATTACCAAGGACATTTTTGCAGTATATGATGAAGAAACCGGCAAGCCGATGGTGGATGTAATCCTCGATGCTGCCGGTCAAAAAGGGACAGGCAAATGGACAAGCCAAAGCTCACTGGATCTCGGCGTGCCGCTGTCCATGATTACCGAATCCGTATTCTCACGGTTCCTGTCTGCTATGAAGGAAGAACGTGTTGCAGCGAGCAAAGTGCTGAGCGGCCCGGCAACCGAGCCATTCCAGGGCGACAAAGCCGAGTTCATTGAGAATGTCCGCAAAGCTCTGTTCGCCAGCAAAATTGTATCCTATGCCCAAGGGTTTGCACAGCTTCGTGTAGCTTCCGAGGAATATAACTGGGATCTGAAGTACGGCAGCCTGGCCAAAATCTGGCGCGGCGGCTGCATTATCCGCTCCCGTTTCCTCCAGAACATCACCGATGCCTACGAGAACAATCCGGAGCTTAAGAACCTGCTTCTTGATCCGTTCTTCAAGGACATCATGGACTCCTACCAGTCCGCATGGCGGAAAGTAGTATCCGCTGCAGTAATGCAAGGGGTTCCGGTTCCAGGCTTCTCCAGTGCCCTGGCTTACTATGACAGCTACCGTACAGAACGCCTGCCTGCGAACCTGCTTCAGGCACAGCGCGACTATTTCGGTGCTCATACCTTCAAACGTGTGGATAAGGAAGGCGTCTTCCACCACAACTGGTTGTCTGAATAAATTCAGGCATAAGCCGCAGACAGCGGCCCGAATGGCTACTCGTGTGAATGCGGGGGCTTTCGGGCCTTTTTTTGCGGAAGTTGTCTCTATTTGATGATGGCGAAGCCGTTTCTGCTCTTAGATTTAGCGTTTGTGCAATGTTTTCACCCTGTGTTATGATATGACAAATGTCGCGGTTGGAGGGTCGTTATGAATTACGCCAATAAAAATATCATTCTGGTCGGGATGATGGCCACGGGGAAGTCGACGGTCGGCGCACTGCTGGCAGAGGAACTGGGCTATGAACTGATTGACCTGGATCATGTGATTATACAGAATGAAGGACGGAGTATTGCCGAACTCTTCGCTGAAGGCGGGGAGGAATATTTCCGCAAGATCGAATCGGCTGTGCTGAAGGAAATGCTGGAAGGGGAAAGCCGTATTATCTCCACAGGCGGCGGCGCCGTGCTGGCTCCGGGGAATGCGGAAATCATGCTGCAAAAAGGACTTGTGGTCGCGCTAACAGCTACTGAGGAAGAGATTATTGCCCGTGTCAGTGGGGATGAGAACCGGCCGCTGCTCGCCGGCAATGCACAGGAACGGGTACGTGCGATTCTGGAACAGCGCAGGGATGCTTACCGTTTCGCACATTACACGGTCGATACAACGAAGCGGAGTGTGGCAGAAGTGTCGGAGTATATTTTAATGCACTACCGCGGTTGAGCTTTTAAGCGTATGTGTGATAGACTTAGGCATCCGCAGTTTCATTCCAGTCAATCATTCCGCCGCTGAGGTTGGATGTCTTGAAGCCGAACTGCTGCAAGTATTCGCAGACACGCTGACTGCGCGCGCCAGAGCGGCAAATGAAGATGAGCTCCGCTTCCTTAGGCAGCTCGTCCGTATGCTGCGGAATCTCACCCATTGGAATGTGCTGTGCTCCGGGAATCATCCCGAAAGCGACTTCGTCGTCTTCACGGACGTCTATCAGTACAAGGTCTTCACCTGACTCCAGACGCTGCCGCAATTGTCCTGCTGTGATTTGGGGAATCTCATTCATGGTTGGGACCTCTTTTCATTAGAAGAATGCCTTCATGATAACACAATTGCGGATTACCCTGTCAAACCGAGCAATACATAATATATATTCTATACAATAAGGAGAGCTTAGATCATGGATGTTATTGTTAGGCCTACACCCACCCTGCAAGGGGAATTTGGAGCCCTGTCTTCCAAAAATTACACTACACGCTACCTGCTGGTCGCCGCATTATCGGAAGGAGTCAGCACAATCTATCACCCGGCACACAGCGAAGACAGTGATGCGATCCGCAGATGCATTGCCGATCTGGGAGCTGTGCTTACGGAGGATGAGGAGAAAATCGTCATTCAGGGCTTTGGCCGCCATCCCCGCGATGTGAAGGAACTGAACGTGGGCAATGCCGGTGCGGTGCTGCGGTTTTTGATGGCTGTGGCTGCCCTCAGTCCTGAGGTCACCTTTGTGAATACGTATCCCGATTCCTTGGGCAAACGGCCGCATGACGATCTGATTACTGCGCTTGGCCAGCTAGGTGTAGAGGTAGAACATAATAACGGCAGATTACCGATCACGATTCGCGGTGGCAAACCGGCTGGTGGACGGATCACAGTATCAGGTGCGGTCAGCTCGCAGTATTTAAGCGCCTTGCTGTTCCTGACCCCGCTGCTTGAAGAAGACAGCGAAATTATTGTGCTGGATGACTTGAAGTCTAAAGTGGTAGTAGGACAGACGCTGGAGGTTCTGGAACAGGCAGGGATTGTCGTTCACGCTGCTGAGGACTATATGTCATTTAAGGTGCCGGGCGGCCAGGCCTATGAAGCCAAATCCTATACAGTACAGGGAGATTACCCTGGATCGGCAGCTGTCCTTGCAGCGGCGGCAGTCACGAAATCGGATGTGAAAATCCACCGGCTTGCCGAACAGAGCAAGCAAGGGGAGAGAGCGATTGTTGATGTACTGCGCATGATGGAAGTACCGCTTACCCATGAGAATGGTACGGTGCATGTACAGGGCAACGGTATTCTAAAGGCTGTGGAATTCGATGGTGATGCGGCAACGGATGCGGTCCTCGCGATGGTGGCAGCTGCCGTTTTTGCTGAAGGAACCTCACGTTTCTATAATGTAGAGAATCTGAGATACAAGGAATGCGACCGCATTACTGACTATCTGGCTGAACTTACCCGGGCCGGAGCAAGTGTAGAGGAGCGGCGGGATGAGATCATTGTCCACGGTAAGCCGGAGGGCGTTGAGGGCGGTGTGACAATCAATGCACACTATGATCACCGGGTGATCATGGCGCTGACCGTAGTTGGCCTCCGCGCCCGCCAGCCCCTGCGGATCAAAGATGCTCACCATGTTGCCAAATCATATCCGCAGTACTTCGACCATCTGCGGTCGCTTGGAGCAAATGTGGAGTGGGTAGAATAGAGATAATTGAACAGAGGTGTTCATAACTATGACTGAAGTTAGTCAATTAAGCATAAATTCGCTTACTCAGGATAATATACAGTCGGTACTTCAGCTTTTTAAAGCTTCGATCTCGGATGCCTTTGAACAAGAAGGACTGGGACATTTGCAAGAAGATATTCAACATGAAGTTGAAAAAAAGAAATTAATGGCTGAAGCTTCTCTGGACTCCAAACATTCAGATCCCTATTTCCTCGTTGCCCAACTAGACGGGGCTGTCGTCGGCACGATTTCATTTGCACCCTGTGGTGAGGATATTCAATCATGTACCGGACATCAGCTTGATGATGTTGGCGAGCTCGGGAGTTTATACATTTTGCCAAGGTATCAGGGGCAAGGTGTAGGTTCAGCCCTGATTAAGGAATTGATGGCGTATCTGCGCAAACAAGGACTGGATCAGTTTTGCCTCGACAGCGGCTACACACGAGCACAGACAAGATGGCTGCAGAAATTTGGAGAACCCTATATAACGGTTAAGGATTATTGGGGCCCCGATTCTGTTCACATGGTTTGGTTGTGCAAAGTAAGCGATTTTAGCTGAAACTGATAATTTGGATCTTTTTGCGCTGCGCTGTATGATGGAATAGTAAATGACTACGTGCCGGTTGGAAGAAGCATCCATGTAGCTTAGGCTATTACAACGGCACGATAAACAGAAAGGGGAAATAGACATGAGCTTTGAGAACCCAAGCCGGGAGCAGATTGGAGAAATCCTTGCTGCCGCTGGCAATATAGCTGTAGTCGGGCTCTCCGACAAAACAGACCGCACCTCTTATATGGTGGCAGGTGCCATGCAGAGCCGGGGCTATCGCATAATCCCGGTCAATCCATCGGTGGATGGTGAGATTCTGGGCGAGAAATGCTATCATACACTGGCGGAAATCCCTGAGCCTGTGGACATTGTCAATGTGTTTCGCCGCAGTGAATACTGCGCGGACGTAGCCCGGGAAGCCGCTGGCATTGGCGCGCGTGTCCTCTGGCTTCAGCAGGGCATTGTCAGCCAGGAGGCTGCCGACATCGCAGCTGAGCACGATATGATTGCGATCATGGACCGCTGCATTAAGGTCGAGGAAGCGATCACGATGAAAGGCCGCAGCCGGTTGTAAGTGCTTAAGGTGAAGCCAATCTGCGGGACCTCTGAACCTAAGGGTGCTTCCTTCCTCACGGTTGCGCTGGGTTCGGCTAATGTGAATCCGCTGCATCATTTTCACCGGAACCGTCGTTATTTCAGGCGGTATTGTTATACTTAATGAAGACGAGGAACGTCCTTTGCTCCATTTCACTTTGGAGCAGGACGTTCTTTTTTATTTTTTCCGGGGAAGGAGCCAACGAAGGGGCATAATATTCTCAGAATCAAACCGCTTTTCATCACTCTGATTAATCAAGTACATTAGGTGCACCGGCACCAGTCTTCCACATGAAATTCCTCACTTTCCCGGTAACTTTGCGCTCATAATCTTTTGACAAAAGCTGCTGTAGCGCTTACCATTCAATATAGAATGAAAGGAGAGGGTCACCTTGAATTGGCTCGGATCTTTGCAGCAGTTGGGCAGAGCCATTATGCTTCCTACCATGGTGCTTCCGGCGGCGGCTATTCTGCTGAGTCTGGGCAGCTTGCCGTGGTCTGCATGGGGACTTTCTTCGGTATCCGAAGTGACTACTTACGCGGGGCAGGGGATATTTTATTTCATGCCTTATTTGTTTGCTGTCGGTGTGGCGTGGGGGTTGTCCAATCAGGCCGGACCGGCGGGGATGGCGGCACTCGCGGGGATGTTCACTTATGACCGGATTGTTTCCAACATGGGAGACGGGGCTGTACAGCCTGCAACACTAATCGGAATTATCCTCGGAATTGTTGCTGGTGTGGCGCATAACCGGTTCAAAAATATCAAGCTGCCGGAGGCGATCCAGTTTTTTGGAGGATCGCGTTTTGTTTTGCTGTTCATGGGACTATTCTCCGCGCTGTTCGCCTGGGTGATGCTTGGACTGTCACCGGTGCTGCAGCATGGCCTGGATATTATGTTCCGGGATATTCAGATGACCGGCGGATACGGAGTCTTCGTCTACGGGGTTCTTTACAGGGTGCTTACGGCATTTGGACTGCATCATATTTTGAATAATCTGTTCTGGTTTCAGCTGGGAACCTATGCTACACCTGACGGCAGCGCGGTCGTGCAGGGGGATTTGCCGCGTTTTTTTGCCGGAGATCCTACAGCGGGTATATTTATGGCCGGTCTGTTTCCGATTATGATGTTCGCGCTGCCGGCAATTGCGTTTGCCATTATTCAGGAAGCGCGTGAGGATTTGAAGCCCAAAATCAAGAAGACGTTTTTGCGCGCCGCTTTGGTCTGCTTTTTAACCGGAGTATCGGAGCAGATCGAGTTTGCTTTCTTGTTTGCTTCTCCTTATTTGTTCGCACTTCATGTGGTCATGTCCGGCTTGGCGATGGTGCTGACCTATGCGCTCGGCATTCATCACGGCTTCTCCTATTCTGCAGGGGCCATTGATTTCTTCCTTAATCTGCATTTATCACAGCGAGCCTGGCTGCTCATTCCGATTGGGATCGGCTATGGCATTGTCTACTATAATGTGTTCCGCTGGGCAATCCGGCGCTTTCAGATTCCGACTCCGGGACGTGAGGAAGGCTCGGAGCTTGGCGACTGGGCGGGTAACATCCCTTACCAGGCACCATTGATCCTTGAAGCGCTGGGCGGGAAGGAAAACATCGTTCAGGTGCAAGCCTGTATCACAAGGCTAAGATTAACGGTACACAATGACAGAAATGTAGATACGGGGGCGCTGAAGGGCCTGGGTTCGGCAGGTATTATCAAGCTGGGCGGCGGAAATGTTCAGGTCGTATTCGGGACCTATTCGGAGCTGATCCGTGAAGAGATCAACAAGCTTCTGCTCCGTGATCTGCCTCAAGTGCTGTTCAGTTCGCCGATTCAGGGCCGGATGATGCCGATTGAAGAGGTGCCTGACCATATTTTTGCCGCGAAGCTGGTTGGAGACGGGGTGGCCTTTTTCCCGGAAAAGGGAGAGCTCGTCTCGCCGGTCTTCGGCAAAGTCATGCACGTATACCCAACCATGCATGCAGTAGGCATTTCTACACCAGAGGGGCTGGAGGTGCTTATGCATATAGGGATCGATACTTCACAGCTAAAAGGGCCGTTTGAGGCGCTCGTGAAGGAAGGGGACAGTGTGGAGCCAGGGCAGCTGCTGGTCAAATTTGACCTGACCTTTTTACGTGACCATGCAGCCTCATTAGCTACCCCGATGGTCATCACCAACCCGGACCGTGTAAAATCCTGGAGCTATGCTCCATTTAAAAATGTTAAAAAAGGACAGTCTTCTGTGATGTCCGTAGTTTTACATGAAAGCAATGTTGGAGGGATTGAAGCATGATACAAGGCATAGGCGCCGCAGCAGGTGTAGCCATCGGGAAGGCCTTTGTCTTGCCGAACTGGGAATGGAGCCTGCCGGACACACAGGTGAACCCTGTAGATCTGGCGAAGGAATTTGAACGTCTATACGAAGGCATCCGTACCTCTAAGGATGAGATTGAGTTTATCAAAAGAGAATTCCGTGAGGTTGTCGGGCCGGAGGAATCGAGCATTTTTGACGCCCATCTGGCCATTCTGGATGATCCGGTATTCATGAGTGAAATCCGCGGTATTATCGAGCGTCAGTACAAAGCGGCCGAAGTGGCAGTCAAGGAAGCAATTGACCACTTTGTCGCCATGTTTGATCTGCTGGACGATGAATATATGAAGGAACGGGCGGTCGATATCAAGGATGTCGGCAACCGTCTGCTGAAGCATCTCCTGGGAGCGCCGGAGGTCACACTGCCATCAGATACGCAGCCTTATATTCTGGTGGCCAAGGAGCTCTCACCTTCTCAGTTGGCCCATTTGAATCCTACCTATGTGCTTGGCATCGTAACCATGATGGGGGGTAAAACCTCACATTCGTCCATTATGGCCCGGGCCCTCGGTATTCCGCTGGTAGCAGGGCTGGAGAACAAGATCCTGACTCCGATTCAGACCGGCGATATGCTGGTCATGGACGGTGAAGCCGGAGTCGTTCAGCTCTACCCGGATGAACAGACCGTGGAGGATTATGCATCCAGACGTGCGAAGCAGCAGCGCAAAAAAGAGCAGTTGGAACTGCTCGCTACCGTGGAGGCCGTGACCAAAGATGGCGTCCCGCTGCGATTGGCCGGCAATATCAGCTCCGTGAAGGAGCTGGATATGGCGCTCAAATACGGGGCGCAGGGTGTCGGACTGTTCCGGACCGAATTTTTGTATATGGACCGTACTTCTTTCCCGACGGAAGAGGAGCAGTTCGAAGTCTATAAGCTGGTTGCGGAAAAAGTAGGAAGCGAAACGGTGGTCATCCGCACACTGGATATTGGGGGAGACAAGCATCTGGATTATTTCCAGCTTCCCGAGGAGCAGAATCCATTTCTTGGCTACCGGGCAATCCGCATCAGTCTGGACCGTAAGGACATGTTCAAAACCCAGATAACAGCTATACTGCGGGCCAGTCATTACGGGAATATGAAAATGATGTTCCCGATGATTTCTTCCATTGAGGAAGTACAGGCTGCCAAAGCGGTCTTGAACGAGGTCAAGGAAGAACTCGATCAACTTGGCGTTCCGTATAACCGCAACATGCCTGTAGGCATTATGATTGAGGTTCCGGCAGCGGTGATGATTGCAGATCTTCTGGCAGAAGAGGTTGACTTCTTCAGTATCGGCACGAACGATCTGGTGCAGTATGTATTGGCGGTAGATCGGATGAATGAACAGATTGCCCATATGTATCATCCATACCATCCCGCAGTACTGCGGATGATCCGGATGACCGTGGAAGCAGCGCAGAGTGTGGGCATCGAAATTAGTGTATGCGGTGAAATGGCTGCAGATGAACGGTCTTTGCCACTCTGGCTGGAGCTGGGAATCAGCAACCTCAGCATGTCGCCTCAAGCGTTGCTGAAGGTGAAGCACCGCGCCTTGAACACGCTGGCTTCTGAAGCCAGAGAAACGGCCAAGTTCTGTTTCAAGCACCGGACCAGCACACAGACAGAGGAGCTGCTGACAGCCTTTGCTGGACGGAGCGGGGTTCCGCTTGGGACAGGTGCCGACTCGAAAGAAAAAACCTCTTGAGTATTCAAGGGAACCCATAGTGACAGTGAGCAGAATCCGGCGGGTCCGCCGGATTTTTTGCAAGTATTAGCCCCGGTATTGAAGCCAGCGCCCCACTTTGTGGGGTTATTTTTGCTGTGCTTTCAAAAAAAGTAAAACCGTTTCCCTGCTAATGTAGTCAGTATATATAGAAATTCTAATAAAGAGCAGAGAGGGTGAGAAGTCAGAGCATGGAGAATCTTTTGGATGGGGAGCGGGTGCTTGCTGTGGAAGAGGAGGAACAGCAGTTTATCCGCCAGGTCGCGGAGCAGAGGAAAATCCTCTACGGGATCGCCTACAGTTACTTGAGAAATGAACCAGATGCACTTGAAGTACTGCAGGAAAGTACATACCGGGCCTGGATCAGACGCAACAGCCTCAAGGACCCCGGGCGGTTTGCCCCCTGGTTGACCCGCATCCTGATCAATTGTTGCAAGGATGAGCTGAAGCGCAGGAAACGGCTTACCCCGGTTGAACCTGTAAACCCCGGCGGCAGGATTATGGAAATGACCAGTGACCGCAAGCTGGATATGGAGCAGGCGCTGGACGGCGTGAAGCTGAAATACCGCCAGGTGCTGGTGCTGAAATATTACCAGGATATGACTGTATCCGAAATAGCCGAGGTGCTGAACCGGCCGGAAGGAACCATCAAGACCTGGCTGAACAAAGGATTGAAGCAGCTGCGTGATAAGTTAAAACGGAAGGGGGCATGGGAGCATGATTCAGAATGAGGAAAAGCTGCTGAAGGATTATTTTGACGAGCTGTCTCTGGAGGCAGCGGAGGTACCCGAGGTTAAGCTGCTTACGGCTATCCGCAGCGGGGTCCATGGTTCAAGAGGCGGGCGGATTCCGGGCAGAAGGGGTTACTTCCTGGGCGGATTAGCTGTGCTGGCCATTGTACTGATGTTTGCGGTTCCGTGGATTGGCGGGCGTGAGGGGCTGCCTAACAGTACTATTCAAAGTCAGCTTGGCTCCGTGCACGACTGGGGGGAGTTTGAGGTATTCCGTACGGCTGTCGGGAGTAATCTTACGGTGTCATCAGCCCTTGATGCAGGCTTGGTGCAGCGGGTTAACGGGACTTCAGCGGAACGGAGCGGATACAGACTGACTGTAGACGGCATCGCAGCCGACCAGAAGGGGATTATCATTCTCTACTCTCTGCAGAACCATACACTGGAGAAGACGCGAAAGTTTAGAATATCCATGGTCAACGAAGAGGATGCAATGGTAGATCGGTATGGGCCGAGGAGTGCGCAAAATTCGAAGCCGGGTATCACGCGCGGATATCAGCACATTTTGTGGGACGAAGAATATACGGAATTGCCGGATCAATTGTTCGTAAAAGCGGGACTCTATGACGAGAACGAACGGGATGTAGCGCGCTTCACAACAGAAGACTATGCAGCAGAACTGTCCGTGCCGGTAGCTCTGAATCAAGAAGCTCTTGCCAAAGCCGGACAAACCATCAAAATAGATCAAAATATGATTCTTGCAGGCCAGAACATTAAAATAAACAGCGTGTATATTGCGGCATCCGGCATTTATGTGGAAGCAGAATATGATGAGCGGAACTCCAAAGAAATCTTCGGATTGATCTCGCCCCAGCTAATGCTGGGCAGGAGCAATGACCTTACGGAGTTACATACAAAACGCTCGATTTCCCAAGACAGGATTCGAACGCTCGTTTTTGACAACGTTAATACCTCCAAGGAGCCGCTGGAGTTGAGAATCAATGGAATCCAGGCTCTGGACAAAAATGCAATGGAGCTTGTGATTGATACGGATAAGAAGCAGGTAATCAAAGGGCCGGATGAACGAATAAAGGTTTCTGTTAATACCGGTGCTTCGGGTAAGCGGACCATGCTGCTGGAAGTCTATCCGTCTAAGCAAAGAGTCAGGGCAATTGACGATGTAAACATGATTTTGGACGAGGACTTTACAGATGGCTCGGGGACTCAGCATACCACAAGGTTTGAAGACATCAGTGTGCCTATGCGCAAGGAGAGCACTCTTCAGGGAGCCATTCCTGTTTTGTATTATTACAATATAGGTAATGAAGCGCTGCCAGAGCCTCTAACATTCAAGATTAACAGCTACCCCAATCCGATAAAAGAACAAGTTTCCCTCTCTATCCGCAAATAGTCGCATAAGCATAATAAGAGCCCTGACCTTCTAGCTGAAGGTGCAGGGCTTATTGATTTTATTCTCCCGCCAGCGCATCGCAAAAGGCTTTGCCGTAAGGCGGAAGATCCGGTGGCCGGCGGGCCGAGATGATATGTCCGTCAGTGACGACAGCCTCATCCTTCCAGATCGCCCCGGCATTTTCCATATCATCACGGATGCCGGGAGTAGATGTAACTGTCACACCGTCCAGTATTTTCGCAGAGATCAGCACCCAGCCGGCATGGCAGATTTGGCCGATTGGCTTCTTGGCGGCGTTGAAATCCTGCACCAGCTTCAGCACTGCGCTATATCGGCGGATTTTATCGGGAGCCCAGCCGCCCGGCACCAGAATGCCGTCATAATCGGCGGCGTTCAGTTCATCCCAGGAATATTCGGCTTCGGCGGGTACGCCATATTTTCCAACGTAAGTTTTGTCTTTTTCCAGTCCGGCCAGATGCACTTCGGCACCTTCCTCCCTGACACGGTACACCGGGTACCACAGCTCTAAATCTTCGAACTCATCGTCAACGAGTGCTATGACCTTTTTTCCGGTTAGTCTCATGCTTTGCAGCTCCCTTCATCAATCTTGACTTCAGTTCATTCTAGCAAATTTGAAATATGAAGTCATCCCGGGCGTAGGAATACTTTGCTTAATTGCCAAATAAATCATTTTTTGCAAATCGGAAGGGATTAAGGGGAAGCAGGTCGAATATAGCAATTGAACAGGAGAGTTTTCGTTTTTTTTCTTAAAGATAGCCGTTCAGGGAATCTTATTACTAAGTCTGAGGTGTGGGAGATGCATAAGGAACAATTAATGAAGAAACCGTGTGACTGCGGCGGTATCATGACCATACATATGCATACGCTGATCTATAGTGCAAAGATAAAAATAACACATGTTCCAGTCTACACCTGTACAGAATGCGGCCGTTACGAGCCTCTGCCATTTATCAAAAGCGATCTGGGCAAGCTGATCCACGAACTCGGGGAATCACCGCCTAAGCGGCATATTTCGTTTGCGGACAAGAATGAATGGGCAAGTGTACTTAAAGAAACTTTTGCTGCTGGATTGTTCGCGGGTGGTATGTCCGAGGTAGAGGACGCGATCCGGAGCGGCATACAGGGACGCATAGACTTACTGCTGGATGTCTACCGGGTGGCAGCGGATCTTCTTGATCGTAAGTGGATGGACGAAACTGGAAAAAGAATATCTCAATTGACAGTTCAATCGGCAGAAAGAGCAAAATAAATGCAGAATAAAGCGGATTCTGAAATTTTTTCTGCAAAATCAATGAAAATCTTTCACGAATGTTGGATTTTTCACGCGCTTTTTGATACGATAGAATCATATCAGACAAACCTATGAATGCGACAAGTTCATTAGAAGCAATCATTCGGAGAAAATGATGCAACAGCAGGCCTTTATTCCGTATAGCGATAGCGTTCTCGGCCTTTTGAAAGAAATTTTGAAAGGAAAATGAAGCGTTATCATTGCACAATTGTACAAAGTGTCGTATCATAATTTTAATTAGTCGAACGATAAAATTTATCGCAATGGAGAGAGTAATTTGACGGTAACCATTTACGATGTAGCTCGAGAAGCAGGCGTATCTATGGCTACGGTATCACGGGTTGTGAACAATAACCCGAACGTGAAACCGCAGACCCGGAAGAAAGTTTTTGAAGCGATTGAGCGTTTGGGCTATCGTCCAAATGCCGTGGCGAGAGGTCTCGCCAGCAAGAAAACGACAACCGTTGGGGTTGTTATCCCCGATATCTCGAACTCGATTTTTGCAGAAATTGCGCGTGGGATCGAAGATATTGCCAACATGTATCATTACAACATTATTTTGTGTAACGCGGATAAACGCAAAGAGAAGGAAATTCGTGTTATCAATACGCTTTTGGAGAAGCAAGTGGACGGTCTGCTCTTCATGGGCGGGACGGTAACTGAAGAGCACATTCAAGCGTTCCAGACGTCTGCTGTGCCAATCGTGCTTTGCGCTACGCGTGATGAGAAGGGAACCTATCCTTCAGTTGACATCGACCATGAGACGGCGGCATTTGATGCTGTGAACACACTGATCCGTCATGGTCACCGCGAAATTGCGATGATCAGCGGTACACTGCAGGACCCTGCCAATGGATATGCCCGTTTTCAAGGTTATAAGAAAGCACTGGAAGCGGCAGGCATTGAGTATCAGGAGGACCTGGTCCGCATCGGGAACTATCGTTACGAATCCGGTGTCGAAGCCATGAAGTATTTCCTGGGGCTTAAGAAGAAGCCGACGGCTATATTTGCTGCAACCGATGAGATGGCGATTGGAGCAATCCACAGTATTCAGGATGAAGGTCTTAAGGTTCCAGATGACTTTTCAATCATCAGTGTTGATAACATCCGCATGGCATCCATGGTTCGTCCATTGCTGACCACAGTAGCACAGCCAATGTACGATCTGGGTGCTGTAGCAATGAGACTGCTGACGAAGCTAATGAAGAAGGAAACTGTTGAGAACCCGAGGGTTATTTTGCCGCATGAGACGATTCTCCGTTTGTCTGTCAATCATGTGAATAAGTAAACATTCGAATAGGTTTGAATATCAGTGCGTAGAAAGCTCCTTTTGGGGCTTTTTATGTTTTATATCGTTGATTTTGACCGTAGGAGGATACATATGAACGAAGTCATTGGATTAATTGGAGCGATGGACGAGGAGATTAAACTGCTGCTCGACAGCATGGATGACAAAGTGAGCACTCTTAAGGCGGGTATTGTTTATTATACTGGTACAATCTCCGGCAAACAGATCGTTCTCTGTAAATCGGGGGTCGGCAAAGTGAATGCTGCGGTAACGACACAAATTCTGATCGATACCTTTGGCGTGGCACGTGTGTTGTTCACAGGTGTTGCGGGAGCGGTACATCCGGATCTGGGCATTGGGGATATTGTGATCTCAACGGACTGCATTCAGCATGATATGGACGTTACCGCTCTTGGCTACCCGCGGGGTGTGATCCCCTATCAGGCGGTATCCTCTTTCCCCGCAGACCCTGCTCTTGTTCAGTTGGCAGAAGAGGCCTGTATGAGTCTGAAGCAAAAGTGGATTACGGGAATAGTGTTGTCAGGGGATCAATTTATTGCCAGCGCAGCCGTTGTGGCTGGGCTCCGTGAGCATTTCAACGGGGCATGCGCGGAAATGGAAGGGGCCGCCGTTGCACAGGTTTGCTTCATGAACGATATTCCTTTTGTGATTATCCGCTCCATGTCTGATAAAGCAGATGGTTCGGCACATGCGAATTATCACGAGTTTACGGTAACCGCCGCCGAATGCTCCCATGCTATCCTTGAATATATGCTGAAGGCGATGTAAAACATTCCTTCCGGAGATGGATCTGCCGCGTTAGTACATGAAACGCTGCCTGAACCGCACCCGGTCAAAGGTTTCCTGCGAAGACATCGGCACTTCACGGCCGATACGGACCATGAGGCAATTGGCAGGGTGGGAGCAGATCTCCGGATCATCTGTGGCATACCACACCATGTCCACGGTTTGCATAAGCTTCTCCATCATCTGGCGGTAAGCCCATACATCAAGTCCACTGCCTTTAAGATCCCAATGCCAGTAATATTCGGTTGTAAATACGATGCAATTCTCCAACTGTTCCTGCTCAAAAGCGCTGGTAATCAGCAGCTTTGCAAGCCCCATCCCCCGATATCCATCCGCTACTTCAATAGCACCCAGCTCTATAAGATCTACCATACCGCCCTGGGACCACAGCTCCAGTTCATCAGGATAGTGAAAAGTAACATATCCTGCGATCATGTTGCCTGCAACAGCAGCTATTACACGGCCCTCAGGCAATCCAGCAATCTCTATAAGCGCTTCCAACTGTTCCTGCGGTTTACGGAAGGCATCCAGATCAGGATGCATCTGCAGGCCTTTCAGCGTGTCTGGAGATAGAGGTCCACTAAGGGTAAGTATACTATCTTGCTGATGAAGGATATGGGATACAGGAATTTTGCGGTGCTCCATGGCCAGGCTCCCTTCAGTCACTATAATCTAGAATGTAACCGCTTCCTGTGATATACTAGGTCCGACATAAAATATTCACAATTGATCCATTGACAGCATTGCTTAAGAGAAGAGTCTCGCCCTTAAAGCTTAAATCAAACGAGTGAGGGAGGCAAGAGTAATGGGGCAAGTCCACAGCGAAATTTTACCGGGCCGCGTGAAGCAAGCCAATATGGCGGATTATTCCCGGGCAGTAAGCGAATTCCGGTGGGAGGATGTGGAGAAAAACTTCTCCTGGCATGAGAGCGGCAAGGTGAATATGGCTCATGAAGCGATTGACCGGCATGTGCTCGAAGGCCGCGGAGCAGCAACGGCTTTGATCTACAGTGATGCGGTAAGGGAAGAAATGTACACGTTCTCAGATCTGCGGGAAAGGTCCAACCGCTTCGGAAACGTGTTGCGTGCGCACGGTATTGGCCGGGGAGACAGAGTATTTATTTTTATGCCCCGCAAGCCGGAGCTGTATTTCAGTCTGTTGGGTATTCTCAAGGTAGGTGCGGTAGCGGGACCGTTGTTTGAGGCGTTTATGGAAACGGCTGTTAAAGACCGCCTGGAGGATAGCGGCGCCGTAGCTCTCATAACCACACCGGAGCTGCTGCATCGGGTCAAACGTGAAGAGCTGCCTGCGCTGAAGCATATTTTTGTGGTAGGAGGCACTGCAGATATTGAACATGGGCTAGTAAGCTATGAAGAAGAAACCGCTGCAGCGTCAGTGGAGCTTGATCCCGAATGGCTTAGTCTGGAGGATGGGCTGATTATGCATTATACTTCCGGCTCAACCGGCAAGCCCAAAGGTGTATACCATGTGCAAAGAGCAATGATTCAGCATTATTATACAGGGAAGATTGTACTTGACTTGCGTCCTGACGATATCTATTGGTGCACAGCCGATCCAGGATGGGTCACGGGAACCTCTTATGGGATTTTTGCCCCTTGGCTGAACGGTGTGACCAATGTTGTACGTGGTGGCCGCTTCAGTCCGCAGGATTGGTATAAGACCATTGAACGGTTTGCGGTTACTGTATGGTACAGTGCACCTACCGCATTCCGCATGCTCATGGGGGCAGGAGAGGCAAGCCTGCAGGGGATGGATCTTAGCAGTCTGCGTCATGTCCTGTCAGTAGGGGAACCGCTGAATCCCGAAGTGGTGCGCTGGGGAGATAAATTCTATCGGCAGCGCATTCATGATACGTGGTGGATGACGGAAACCGGAGCACAGCTGATCTGTAATTACCCTGGAATGGATATCAAGCCCGGCTCCATGGGGCGGCCACTGCCCGGTATCGAAGCTGCTATACTGGATGACCGGGGTAATCTGTTACCGCCTTATTCCATGGGCAACCTGGCCATTCGGACCCCTTGGCCCTCTATGATGGGTAAGATCTGGAATAACCAAGCGAAATACGAGGAGTACTTCCGCATTCCCGGCTGGTACATCTCCGGAGATTCTGCTTACATGGACGAGGACGGCTATTTCTGGTTCCAGGGCCGTATCGATGATGTCATCAATTCCTCTGGTGAGCGGATCGGACCTTTCGAGGTGGAGAGCAAGCTGGTAGAGCATCCTGCGGTAGCTGAAGCCGGGGTTATCGGTAAACCGGATGTTATGCGGGGAGAGATTATTAAGGCGTTCATTTCTTTACGGGATGGTTATTTCCCCACGGCCGAGCTGAAGGAGGAAATTGCGGCTTTTGTCAAAACGGGATTATCCGCTCATGCAGCGCCGCGTGAAATCGAATTCAGGGAAAAGCTGCCCAAGACCCGATCCGGTAAAATTATGCGCCGCGTTCTGAAAGCCTGGGAGCTGCATCTCCCCGCAGGTGATCTGTCCACCATTGAGGATTAAAGAGCGATATAGGTATACCAAAAAACACCACTGCCGGCCATGAACCGGTAGCGGTGTTTTTTGGGTTTCGAGAGTCTGACAGTTTCTGCAGACCAATATTAAGGTGTTGTAGCTCCGGCATTCCCGCCAGCAGCGTTTCCTCCGCCAGCAGCAGCATTGCCTCTACCTGTGGCATTGACTTCTTCACCAGCGGCATTAGTGCCCGATCCGGCAGGAACGTCAGAGCCACCCGATGGCGGGATAATAATCATCCCGGGATCCTCTGTAGCTGACGGCCCGGCTCCCGGGTCGGGTGTCGCTTCTGTATCCGGAATATCTGCCGGTGGTGGAGTCGATTCCGGGGTAGGTGTAACTCCTCCTGCTACACTGCCGGATGCCGACTCATGACCGGCAACATCTACGGCAGCCACATAGAATGAGGCATTTACGTTAGCCGGAGTACCTGGTGTAAAAGTAGTCCCTTCACCAACAGACAGAACAGCCTGCTTCTTGAACGAACCACCGTTCAGCGAACGGTACAAGCGGTAGCCGACTACATCCGGTGAACCGCTCGGATTAAAGGTAATGACAGCCTTGCCCGTACTGTAGGATACATTGACTCCGCTTGGAGCTGTTGGTGCACTGCCATCATCCACACGGGGATCAACCTCGGTAGGGAAGTCGGATTTGGCATCTTCAGGCATATAATATTCCAGCGGTTCATGCTCCTTCATTGATGGGAAAGCGGCAAGCAGTTCCTTTACCAGATCCTGAATTGGTTTTTCACGCTTGACGACAATTTTTTGTTTGAGGAAGTCCTCAGGTGTGCCATCCAGAGGGATATAGTTCACTCCATTATAGCTAATATACTTGGCTTTGGAGATTCCGTCATCACTTGCGGTCGGCACAAATTTTGCATTGAATACATCTGTAGTGAACCTGTCGGTCAAGTCAGTAGGAAGCTTACCGCTGTATGCAGACACTGTCTTTTTGACGATTCCTTCAGGTTTTGGGAATTCCTTCGTGACAAAAAGCTCAGGCTGCTTATCAATAACGGCATTCATCACTTTCGTCCATAGGGTCTGTGCCTGCCGTTTCTGGGTATCGCCCTGTAGAGTATGAATTTGCTCCTTGTAGCCCACCCACATGCCAAGGGTCACATCCGGTGTATAGCCCATAAACCACACATCCCCATAATTTTGGGTAGAACCGGTTTTGCCGACAATCGGCACATCTTTGAAGTGCTTATAGTTTTTCTTAACTGTACTTGCTGTTCCTTCGGTAATAACCGTGCGCAGCATATCCGTCATCAGATAAGCGGTTTGCTTAGAGTAGACCTGCTCGGGATTTACTTTATGCTGGTAAATAATTTTACCTTGGGAATCTACAATCTTCTCGATCATATAGGCGTCATTGAATGCCCCCTGATTCCCAATAGAGGAGTAGGCATTTGTTAATTCCTCAACTGTAACCCCATAGCGTAACCCGCCGATAACCCCGGTCTGGGCGTTGTAATCATTATCCTGTATGGTGGTAATGCCCAGTTTCTTGGCAAAAGCCCATGCCTTCTCGATTCCAACCTTCTCATTGAACAGCTTCAGGGCTGGCAAGTTCAAGGATTTGTTAAGCGCATAACGGGCTGTGACCAGACCCTGATACCGGTTGTTGGCATTTTTCGGTATGTGGAATCCTTTACCTCCGTCTTTGAGAATAATCGGCGCATCATCCAGAATGCCAGCAGGCTGAATGAATCCAGCGTCCAGCGCAGGGAGGTAGGCAGCTATCGGTTTCATGGTCGAACCCGGCTGGCGAACCATTTGCGTAGCATAGTTCATCTGCTCAATGTTGAAGTCTCTGCCTTCAATCATGCCCAGGATAGCCCCGGTTTTGTTGTTGATCATCATGCCTGCCGTCTGTTCCTTGCCTCTCGCCTTGCTGTCCTTTGTGAAGTTTCCGCTGTCCTCGGAGATGCCGTGCATAGCGCTGTATACCTTTTTATCAATCGTTGTATATACGCGGTAGCCTCCGGTCATAAGCTGTTGGCGCGCTTCCTCCAGCTGCACACTGTTATCTTCAGTAGAAGGGGAATTCGGATCGACCACACCGTTATTGCCTTCATTGATGGACAGTAGGACCTCGGCCGCTTTGCGTTCCGTCTCTAGCATCAAATAAGGATATGTAGCGTAAGCCTTCTTCGTATGCGGCGCTAAAGAACTCTTGATATCAAACTGGAGTGCTTCGTTATACTGGGAGGCAGTGATTTTGTTCTCCTCCAGCATCCGGCGAAGTACAAGCTTTTGGCGCTCCATGGCACGTTTAAATGCGGTTTCATTAAATGCACCAACTCCATTAAACGCGGAATACTTGGAGGGGAGCTGGGGGAGTCCGGCTAAATAAGCAGCTTGGGCAATATTCAGCTTTTCCAGGTCATCTAATCCGAAAATCCCTTTAGCTGCAGCTTTGATACCGTACACATTGTAGCCGTTGGATCCGTTTCCGAAAGGAACCTTATTCAAATAGGCCGTCAAAATTTCCTGCTTGGATAAATATCGTTCCAACCTTAGAGACAGCAGGATCTCCTTGATCTTGCGGTCCTCTGTCCGGTCCAGATTAAGGAACACGCGCCGCGCCAATTGCTGGGTCAGGGTGCTCCCGCCGGTCTGGACGGATTCGTTCAGCAACTTTTGCTTAACGGCACGCAGGGTGCCGCTGAAATCGACCCCTTTATGATTGTAGAAATTATTGTCCTCTATAGCGAGAACGGCATCAATCACGAGCTGCGGAATATTGTTGAATTCTACAAGTCTTCGGTCCTCTTCAGTCCGGAGCTGGCCAATCGGTTGGCCATCGCGGAAATACGCAAAGCCGGTAATGGAATTCTGGCTGACTTGCTGTTGGATCAATTCTTCGGAGCGGACAGGATCGTCCTTCACTATGGAAGTGACATAGCCTGCCACAGCACCACCGGCAAACAGTATGCCGAGTATGCCGAGTATAAACATCCACTTCACGACGGAACCGAACCTGCGGAGCCAGGATCTACGGGGTGGACGCTGCTTTACGTTCTTCTTTTTGTTCTCCTCAACCATCGACGTTAATCCTCCTTTTAACGGAACTATTATAGCACAATTTGGCGATTTTGAATGCGCCCCTGCGTTAGGCGGCTTTTCAGCCTGTATTGACTTTTGAAAAGCGGCTGTGATACAAATAGATTCAATTAGATATCATAAAGGCGTGGAAGGACATCAGTAGAAGGCAAGCCATGTGTTTCAGAGAGCCGGTGGGTGGTGCGAACCGGTAGCAGGCCCCTTTGAATTACAGTCTGGAGCTGACCGGAGGAAAGACAATCTGAATTCTGGCTTGTCCAGTAGTCCGGTACCGGGTATGATCCCGTTATCTTAATGAAGTGGAGGATTACGGCTGCGTCCAGCGCGGCGGATCTTTAATTAGGGTGGTACCGCGAGTCTTTTGCTCGTCCCTTGTGGGATGAGTGAAAGGCTCTTTTTGCGTTATTTGAACATGGAACGAAGGATGCACTAACAGATTTTTTAGGAGGCGTAATTATGAAATGGGAAGAGTTGACCTGTGCGCAGCAGCAGGAAGTCGAGCGGCAGCTGGAAGTGGTCTCACGCGGAGTGGTAGAAATTGTGCCGGAAGAGGAGTTGAGAGGCAAGCTGATGAAGTCTGTAGTGACGGGGGTTCCGCTTAACGTTAAGCTGGGACTGGACCCTTCGGCTCCGGACATCCATATCGGGCATACGGTTGTGCTCCACAAGCTGCGTCAGTTTCAGGGGTTTGGGCATGTAGTCCAGCTGATTATCGGGGATTTCACTGGACGGATTGGTGACCCTACAGGTAAATCCGAGACACGCAAGCAGCTTAGTGAAGAAGATGTGCAACGCAACGCGGCGACGTACAAGCGGCAAATTTTCAAGATTCTTAATCCTGAGCAGACACAGTTACTATGCAACTCGGATTGGCTGAGTCTGATGACTTTTGCAGAAGTAGTAAATTTGTCGTCAAAAGTAACCGTGGCCCGGATGATGGAGCGTGACGATTTCACGAAACGCTTCCAGGGCGGCCAGGCCATTAGTATTCATGAATTTTTCTACCCGCTGATGCAGGGAATGGATTCGGTTGAGAACAAGACTGATATCGAGCTGGGCGGTACGGATCAGAAGTTCAATATATTGATGGGGCGTACTCTGCAGAAGGAATACGGTGCAGAGCCGCAGGTTGTCATACTGATGCCTTTGCTCGAAGGGCTCGACGGAGTTAAGAAAATGAGCAAGAGTCTCGGCAACTACATTGGTATCGATGAAGATCCGAATGAAATGTACGGGAAGACCATGTCTGTTCCGGATGAGCTGATGCTGAGATACTATGAAATGGTTACGGACCTCAGCAGTGAGGAGCTGGCTGCACTGAAGGAAGCTCTGTCGTCAGGGAAGGCACATCCAAGGGATGTCAAAATGAAGCTGGCCTATACCTTTGTACGCCTATACCACGGTTCAGCAGCAGCGGAGTCTGCGCAGCAGCATTTCATCACTGTCTTTCAGCAGCGGTTGCTGCCCGAGAATATCGAGATCTATAATCTCACAGCTGCTGAGCTTGAGAATGGCAAGATTCAGCTGGCCGAGCTACTGACCCGAATTGGTTTTGCGGGCTCAAAAGGTGAAGCCAAACGAAGCATTAAGCAAGGCTCAGTAAAATTAAACGAAGTGAAACAGGAAGAAATGAATGGTGAATTCATGCCGGTAAACGGAGATATTATCCAGGTGGGCAAGCGGAGGTTCATTAAGTTGAACTTGGTCTAGCAATGCTAAATAACCAGCGAAGGAATTTCTCCCCGCTGTACTCTTGTTCAATGGAAATGAAAAAAGCCCCCAGATTGCTCTGGAGGCTTTACTCGTTTTCGCAATAAGCGAAATCTTAACGGTTGTAGAATTCGACGATTTGCTTTTCATCGATATCTTGGGACAGCTCGGCACGTTCTGGCAAACGAATGTATTTGCCTTCGAAAGAGCCATCAGCATATTCCAGATAGCCTGGAAGGTGGGAACGGTTTTCCAGAGCTTCTTTGATGGAAGCCATAGCGCGGCTTCTTTCACGAAGTCCGATAACGTCGCCCACGCTTACACGGTAAGAAGCGATGTCGACTTTTTTGCCGTTAACGGTAACATGTCCGTGGGATACCAGCTGACGCGCACCAGCGCGGGAGTTAGCAAAACCAAGACGGTATACCAGGTTGTCCAAGCGGCTTTCGAGCAGGAACATGAAGTTTTCGCCCGCAATACCCTGGAGCTTTTGTGCTTTAGTGAAGAGAGTCTTAAACTGCTTTTCACCCAAACCGTACATGTGGCGCAGTTTTTGCTTTTCCAAAAGCTGCATTCCGTAGTTACTTACTTTTCTGCGTTGGTTAGCGCCGTGCTGTCCTGGTGGGAAAGGGCGTTTCAGGTCTTTGCCTGTACCGCTAAGGGAAATGCCCAGACGGCGGCTGAGTTTGAATTTAGGTCCGGTGTAACGTGCCATGTTATAGTAGACTCCTTTATAATTGAAATTTCATGTTAGGGCCTATTTGCGCCGCAAATCGTATCCGTGAAAGCGTTAGATGGTTTCACACTGCCGGGGAAGTTCAGCCGCTGCCCTGGCAGTAACGAGATGCGTGAGGGTGACACAACGTTACGCCCAATTAAGACTTGTTACAGTCTTGTTCAACAATAAATATTATATGAAAATGACAGGTAAAGTCAAGAGCAACTTAAAAGAGTTTTTGTCTATCTTTGTCGTTAGTTCTTTGGTCCTAAAAAAAATCCCGGTTTTGAGGAAAATATAATGCAATACCTAAAGAAAGGGAGTAAAATATAACTAATTAGATGTTATCGGAAAGCTATTTTAAAATTATCCTTCTCTTTCTTGTTGAAACGTTACAGGCCTATTTGAGGGCGGCAAAGTCGTTTCTGCTTGTTTTGAGATGCAAAGGGGATCCTCTTTATGTCAGAGCGGGAAGCATACGAATGCAAGGATAATCGTGTGCTGTTACAGGACACCATGCAATCAAGCGGAGAGAATCAAGATCCCGCCGCATGGCTCAGGGAAATGGATATTGTATCCTATGACTTCCCTTATGCTGCCAGTTTGATTGTGGAAAGCTTCAGGGAATGGCGAAATCTGGCTGGATCGGCATTCGCGAAGTCCTGGAACTGGGGTGTGCTTAATTTTGAAGGGAAATATATTGATAATACAAATTTTATAGGCCATTCGGAGCAAAGCTGGAAGGTTCAATGGGAGGCTGCGGCAGCTTTTGCCCTAGAATCAAAAGAGCTATATACGGCACATCAAGAGGCTGATGGACATCAAATGTCCTTTTTAGTTCTGCCGATATTCTCGCGTGGTAAACGGGAAATCTTTGCTCTGCTCGGCTGCGCCATGCCGCAAGATCAATATGAACAAGGCGGATTGCATACTGCGGAAGCCATGGCGGCACATTATGAGACATGCTTTTACCGCAGATTTGAGCATGTGTTCGTGTCTGACTTGGCTGGTGTGCATCTTCATGCGGAGCGTGAGAGCAACAGGCGTTCACTGCTCTTCCAAATTGTGCAGCGGATGCATGACAATATAGATGTGAACGCTGTGCTTAATGAGGTTATTGACAGTATTTCGGCCATGTACCCGGGAGCCAGACTGGAACTCTTCATGTCACAGGACCACCGGAGCACTCATCCTCAGGTCAAACCGCTCCCGCTGTGCTGGGCCAATGATGATGTGTGCGCCAAGGCATTCAAGGATGGCCGAGTTGCCTTGTATGCCGGACGCGATGATAGCCATTCCGTTGAGATTGGCCTTCCGCTCGGCGGGAAGCAAGGGGTATATGGCGTATTTCATATGGTGATGGACAAGCCCTCTTTTCCGGAGGTCGATTTGCGCTTTCTAACCATGGTAGCTGATACTGCAGGGACTGCTTTTGAAAATGCCAAACTGTATGAACGTTCCAACCAGCTGATTCGAGAACTGCGCATGAGCAATGAACTCACTCAGCGTCTGAACCAAAGCCTGCGGCTCGGGGAGATCTTTCAATATGCCTTTGAAGAGCTGCTTGATATGTTTGATGCAGATTATTGCTGTATTTTGCATATGAATGAAGAAAAGGGCGGGCTGGAGGCGATCGCCTGCAACTATCATCCTCTGCTGGGCGAAATTATTGAGAAGAGTGCAGGTCTTGGAGGCAAGGTGTATGCCACGGGCGAGGCGCTTATTCTATCCGATTATCAGAATTCGGCGGGTACCTATTCGCGTCTGATGGATGCTACCGGGTCTAATTCTATCATCGCTACTCCACTTAGTGTCGGCGGAGAGGTTCGCGGCGCAATTATGCTTACCCACCGTGATCCGCATTTCTTCTCTTATGACAGCTACAGGCTGCTTCAAGCGATGGCTGGCCATATCGGACTTGCAGTAGGCAATGCACGTCTGCATGCCGAGGTTCGGCGTTTGGCAAACCGTGATACTCTGACCGGATTGTATGCGAGGCATTATCTGGACGAAGTAATTAAGGACAAGCAGGTTACAGATTTTTGCGGTTCCTTAATTGTTGTCGATATCGATCAGTTCAAGATGGTCAATGACACATACGGACACCAGCAGGGCGATAAAATTCTGAAGCAGGTAAGCGAAATCGTCAAGTCATCTATCCGTCAGGGAGATATTGCCGCGAGATGGGGCGGCGAGGAGCTTGCAGTCTATTTGCCCCAGCTTGGCGTTCAGCAGGCTGTATTTGTAGCGGAACGCATCCGCAATCGGGTAATGGGTGAGACCAAGCCGCGTGTTACCGTCTCCTGCGGGATTGCAGAGTGGAGCTGGACCGACGAGAAGGTCAGCGTGGAATCGCTTTTCTATCGGGCAGACATGGCGCTATATGATGCGAAGAATAACGGCAGAAACCTGGTCGTAATTGATAATAAAAAAGCCGAAGTTGGTGCGAAGAATCCTTGGGTGTAAGCCTGAGGATTCTTTTTTGTGTTTGGCTTGGGCGTATAAGCCTCAGTGTGTAGGAGACTCTAAAGAAATATTAACACTCTTAACCTGAAAGGCTTGAATACTATGAGAAAAACAAATGTTAAGAAAAAGGTCCTGAGCACTCTTCTGCTGGGCTCCGCGATACTATGCACGAGCTGTGGACCCATAAATAACAAACCTGCGGCTGAGAATCTGAATCTGGCGCTAGCCGGGATGGACGGGAGCGACGGGGTATCCTTCGAAGGGGCTTCTTCCCTGCTGCTTAACGGCAAACCTGCTCCGGAAGCTGCGCTATACTATGGAGGATCTGTTGCAGAACATAACAAGGTAAGTCTTTACACTGTTTTGCCGGATAGGGGGACACCTCGCACGGCGGCCAGGGGAGAAAAGGTAACGCTGAAATCAAGCCCGGCAGGAACTCCAGCCTACTATTCCAAGCTCGAGAAGAATAATGGCGAATGGACCCTGCTGTCGGAGAAGGGTTCTGCCCAGGGAGATAATCCGCTGCCTGCGCTTAATCCGATCCGCCAGCTCGACGAACTGGAGAATCTGGAAAAAAAGGTGACCGAAGAAGCCGGTACAGCAAGAGGAACAAGGGTGTTGCGCATCGAGCTCAGTGAAGCGGAATCGAAGAGACAGCTAGCTGCGGAGCTCCAGCATCAGATGGATGCCATCCGCCCAGAAGGGTCCACGATAAACCTTAAGACAGCGGACAAGGGATTGGAGTCTTTGCAGCTGGTATGGGAGCAGAAGAACAATGAACTTCAGCAGAAGCTTAAGCAGGTATCCGTCAAGACGGTGTACTATCTTAAGGTGGATAAGAAACGCAACCTTCCAAAGAGCCTGACCAGCAGCCGAAAAGTAAGCCGTCCTGGAGTCCAAACCGTAAGTGGCAGTACCGTAGAAGAAATTTATCTAACACAGGTCAATTTTTATGGCTACCGCTGAATTTCGGTGTCCCCCATGCCTTGCGCTCCAGTACAGGCGTGCTACAATGAAACGGTATGTCTACTATTTAGCATGAGGAAGGAAGAGAGAAAAGAATGAAGGATCCAAGGATTCAAAAGCTTGCGGAAAACCTTGTAAGCTACTCTGTAAACGTGCAGCCGGGCGAAAACGTGCTAGTCGAAATGATCGGCAGCGAGAGAGATTTGATCAAAGCTGTGGTGGAGGAAGTGGGTAAAGCCGGAGGCCGTGCATTTGTGCAGCTTACCGACCGTACAGTCCTGCGAAGCATGCTTAAATATGCGACACGTGAAGGGCTTGAAGCCTGGGCGGAAATCGATCTGAACCGGATGAAACAAATGGATTGCTATATCGGAATACGTGCCGGGGAGAACGTTAATGACCTCTCGGACGTGCCTGAAGAAAATATGAAATTGTATAATTCCCTGTATTCTCATCCGGTACATAGCGAACAACGCGTCAAGCACACAAAATGGGTTGTTCTTCGGTATCCCAATGCTAGTATGGCCCAATTAGCCAATACCACCACGGAAGCCTTTGAGGACTTCTACTTTGAGGTCTGCAATCTGGATTATGCCAAAATGGATAAGGCTCAGGACGCGCTTGCTGACCTCATGCGAAGAACGGATAAGGTCCGCGTTGCCGGACCAGGTACAGAGCTTACTTTCTCCGTTCAGGGGATTGGTGCAGAGAAATGCTCCGGACAGAAAAACATTCCAGACGGTGAGGTTTATAGCGCTCCAGTCCGTGACTCCGTGAATGGAACGATCAGCTATAACGCTGCCACACTGTATAACGGAGTGACTTTCGAAAATGTCAAATTCAAATTCGAAAACGGGAAAATTGTTGAAGCTACAAGCAATGATACCGCGCGGTTGAACGAGATTCTGGATTCTGACGATGGTGCCCGCCATATTGGCGAATTTGCGATCGGCTTCAATCCATATATCCTGCACCCTATGAAAGACATTCTGTTTGATGAGAAAATCGCCGGCAGTCTGCATTTCACCCCGGGCCAAGCCTATGATGTAACGGATAACGGGAACCGGTCCTCGATTCACTGGGACCTGGTTCTCATCCAGCGTCCAGAATACGGTGGCGGCGAAATCTATTTTGACGATGTGCTAATCCGCAAGGATGGGATTTTTGTTCTTCCTGAACTGAAAGGTCTGAACCCCGAAAACCTGAAATAAAATGGGTTCATAAGCGAATTTAGCGGCTTACATTCTATTTTCAGGAAAATTCCTTGCACGAGTAAGCGGATTCAATGTATCATGGAATTGGTTACAAAAGACTTAAGTTTCATAATCAAGTTGCGGAGGGATTCCTATGTCCAGTAACAATGCGGCAATCGTGGATATTGCCCAAACGGCAAGCCAGTTCAACTCATCTATCGTTCTTCAAGCAGAGAACAAGTACATTGATGTTAAGAGTATTCTTGGTTTGTTTACAACTCTTGTATCCAGCCAAAGCTACGAGCTGCATGTTCATGGCGCAGATGCCGAAGAAGCAAAGAAGGCAATGAGCGAAGTGTTTGCCAAACATGGATTGAAATTTACAGTGGTAGCGGAATAATTCAATTATTCCCGTAGGACGTCCTGCCTGTGCAGGGCGTTTTTTCTATAAACATATAACTAAAATATGGTGCATTTCTGCTTGATTATAAACTGCATTCTTGTATTGGGTTCCGATTTCGACTAATATTAAACTAAATAGCAATTGCAGCTGTAACTTTTGGACATGGGGGGGATAATGCATGACTTCATCGGATTTACAGGAACAGCTTAATCTAAGAGCAGTCACTCTTCTACAAGAAGATGCAGATAAAATTCAGAAGCTCATTGAAGTGCAGATGGAGAATCTGGCGACACGCTACTGTCCTCTCTATGAGGAAGTGCTGGATACCCAGATGTACGGTTTCTCCAGAGAGGTGGATTTTGCAGTCAGAGCAGGCCTGGTGCCGGAAATTTCGGGTAAGCTGATACTGAGCGAGCTGGAGCGTAATCTGGCTGTACTGTACGATGCGCTGAATAAGAAAGCTGAAGAGCGCGAGATGCTGTAATCTTAAGCAGGATAATGTATGGTGTTCAACAAATAATCCTTATATTTATAAAAAAGCACATGAGGACCTATGTCCGCCATGTGCTTTTTTGTCTTAGACGAGATAAAAAGAAACGCCGAGAATCATGTATACGGCAAGCAGGAGTAATCCCTCATACCAGTTGGTCGCCCCATCCTGAATGATGGATTTGGCGATGAAGACCGAGACGGCGATCGCGACAATCTCTATCGTGGTGAAGACAATGTCCATCGTGTTGCCCATGAAATAGCTGGCAAAGATCAGGACCGGGGCGACGAATAGAGCGATCTGCAGACTGCTGCCGACAGCTATTTCTACCGCTGCACCAATCTTGTTCTTCATGGCCAGCATGATTGCAGCGCTGTGCTCCGCGGCATTACCAATGATGGCAACAAGGAAGGCGCCGACAAAGAGCTCGCTGAAGCCGAAACGTTCGGTCAGAGTTTCCAGTGTACCCACCAGCCATTCACTGACGAAAGCAACCATTACTGTTGCCAGCACCAGATAAATAATCGATCTCTTCATGGACCAGGCTGGCTTATGCTCATTCGGCAGTTCTTCATCATTGTCTTCGGTAACGTCTGCCAGATATTTTTTGTGCGTAATCATGGAGAAGACCAGCCAGGCCATGTAGGCGGCGATCAGCAGTCCGGCGACCACGAGACTGAGTATATCCGTATCTTTTTCCGTGATGGAATGGGTATTGAAGAACATGGCGGGTACAAAGAGGGCAATGACCGCCACAATCATCAGAGAGCCATTTAGCCCAGCCAGCGTGACATTGAAGTTCTGAACTTTGAATTTCATGCCTCCGGCGAAGATACTAAGGCCCAGTACCAGCAGAAGATTACCGATGATGGAGCCGGTGAGGCTGGCTTTGACCATATCGAACAGCCCTTCCTTCACCAGGAAAAAGGCGATTATCAGCTCTGCCGCGTTGCCGAAGGTGGCATTTAGAAAGCCCCCCAGCCGCTGTCCGGCATAGTGAGCTACACTTTCGGTAGCCCTTCCCAGAAATCCGGCTACAAAAACGACCGAAATGGCAGAGAGTATGAACTGCAGCGTGTGGTCCCAGTCCGCATAATGTCCGATGGCGCTGAGGAGAAAGGTAACGGCTAACAGCGCGGGAGATATCCATTTTTTCAAGTAAGGCACACTCCAGTCTCAATATGTAGGTTGAATTCATAATCAATATACCCAAATTGTTCCTGTGTGTAAACGGAAATGCGAGAAAGTCATTTGCTTTTTAGCCTGTTTTCGAATTACAATAATTGATAATGAGTGTAGGGGGGTTATGGCATGGCGGAACAACTTCAACTGGAAATGGGTAACATACGGATATCAAATGACGTCGTCTCGAAGATTGCCGGACTGGCTGCTTTGGAGACCCCGGGAATTGCGGCCATGTCTGGTGGCTTGTCCGAGGGCTGGGCCAAGCGTCTCAGCGGCAAGAACGTGCAAAAAGGTGTAACCGTTGAAGTGGGGCAGCTTGAGGCCGCAGTGGACTTGCGCATTATCGTTCTGTATGAAACTCCGATTCACGAGGTGTGCCGGATGCTTCAACAGAATGTACGCGAGGCTGTGGAGAGCATGACGGGACTTCATATCGTTGAAGTCAACGTTAAGGTAGAAGGCGTGGCTTTTAAGAACGACGAAATTTCGTAAGCGGTATACCGCTGAAGAGGGCAGCTTGCTGACCTGAATACCAAAAGGCAGTCCGGGAGGTTATCCTGGGCTGCCTTTTGTTTGGTGAAATCATATAAAAATTCATTTCTCGCTGAAACGACACATCTGTACCGTCAGCGGGCGCGTACCTGTCTAACGGTAGTAACCGATTTCGTGACTTCCTCTTTGGCTGGCCGGTTGGTCTCTCTTGATATACTAAGCATAATCCCCATGGAGAGCATGGTAACCAGCAAGGAGGAACCGCCATAGCTGATGAATGGAAGGGTTACCCCGGTAAGCGGAATCGTGTTGGTGACACCACCGATGTTGACAAAGGCCTGGATGGCAATCAGACCCATGACCCCGATGCCGACAAGGGTTCCGAAAGGATCCGTGCATCTGAGCGCAATCAGGATGCCCCGCCAAATGAAGTAGAGGTAAATTAACAGAAAAATGGATGTCCCCACAAATCCCAGTTCTTCACCGATAACGGCAAAGATGAAGTCTGTATACGGATAGGGCAGGTAATGCAGCTTCTGGATACTTTGCCCGAAGCCGGAACCGCGGGTTCCACCCTCCCCAAGAGCAATCAAGGACTGAACGATATTGAAGCCGCTGTCTTCAGCGTCTGCCATAGGGTTTAAGAAGGCGCTGATCCGGTCCTGTTTGTAGTCCTGGCTGCCTGCCGTGGTCCCTGAGGACGGTGACAGGGAATCAATGGCTGTTTTCGCTCCCATAACAATGCCGACACCCAGCACAAGCAGAGCAATGGAAGCCATAATGTGCTTCATGCTCGCCCCACCTGCGTAGATGACAAGCCCGCTGGTGGCAACAAGGATAAGACATGAACCTAAATCCGGCTGCATCATAATGAGTCCGGCTACAATCCCGACAATAACCATCACCGGAATATATCCAGTGCGCAAATCTCTAAGCCGCTCGCCTTTTTTGGTAATCAGGGCAGCCAGATAGAGAATGATGGAAATTTTGGCCAGCTCCGTGGGCTGGATGCCGAGACCCCCGATGCTGAACCAGCTTTTGGCACCGTTGATTTTCTCTGTGGACGCCACGAACAATAGCAGAACTAATGTAATCATGAAGATCGGTGCATACCATTTCTTGAATTTAGTGTAGTGGATATTCATGGTCATAAACATGACGATGCTTCCAAGCACCACCCAGATGATCTGGCGTTTAACAAAAAATAAGGGATCATTTCCGAACTTTTCACTGGCTAAGGTAAGGCTTGAACTGGAGCTGAAGACCATCACGAGTCCAAAGCCGACAAGCAGGAGAGTCAGAATAAGCAACTGGAAATCAGGCGTTCCTCTTTTGGGCAGGCTGACATTTTTTGTCGTCGTTCCCTTTACACTTCTCAAGCCTCAAGCAGCGCTTTCAGTTCAAGAATATGCTTCGCCGCATCATCCAGAACAGGTGTAGGAACCGGAGATTCATACTCCAGACCATGAGGAAAGGTGGCTTTGCCCAAGTAAACGGCTTCAATGGCGAGCACAGCGTCCGACTTTTCCAGCTTGCCCTCGACAGCACGTGTATTGATCCGTAAAAAATATTCTCCGCCGTTCTGCTTGTCTTCGATTTTGCAGTCGTAAGTGGCACGGTAGTATTCCCACTGCCAGCGGATGAACCCGGCTTTGGCGGCACTTTCGTCCAGATAGAGAAGGTCGCTCTTCAATCCAACGAGGCCCGTGTTCTCAAATAACATAGCGCACATATCCCCCTTATGAAGTATAATCATAATTTCATGCTCATTATTATAGATGTTCTTTTTCATGATAGTATGTTTCCCGGTGTTCTGCAAGGCGTGCCAGAGCGATCGGTACCCTCTTTTTTGTGTTTCTGCTACAATAATAGAAATATAGCCTTATCGGCTGAATGAAAGTAGAACGGAAGGTTCGAAAGCCTGTCCAAAGCGGGAATCAGGAGAAGGGAATGGATTAAATATGGAGAGGTTAGCGCTTGAACAGCTGCTGCCGGATATGGTGGAATGGCGCCGGCATTTGCACCGTCATCCGGAGCTGTCTTACCAGGAGAAAGAGACATCGGCATTTGTTGCTGCCAAGCTTGAAGAGTTCGGGATTGGGATCATTAGAAGCAAGGCGGGTTATGGATTGACCGGGATATTAAAGGGGCAGAAGCCTGGGAAAACGGTCGTTCTGCGTGCAGATATGGATGCTCTTGCCATCACGGAAGAGAACGGCCGGGAATATGCCTCACAGAAACCTGGAGTCATGCATGCCTGTGGTCATGATGGACATACGTCCATGCTGCTTGCGGCTGCATCCTATTACAGCAGCCGCAAGGAAGAACTGCAAGGAGAGCTGCGCTTCCTGTTTCAGCCTGCGGAGGAGATTTGCCCCGGCGGAGCGCTGGGAATGATTGCTGAAGGGGTATTGGAGGGGGCGGATGCGGTCTACGGTCTGCATCTGTGGACACCGCTGCCCTTTGGAACGGTAGCCAGCGCACCCGGGCCGCTGATGGCATCAGCGGATGAATTCTTCATCGACATCATCGGCAAAGGCGGACATGCCGGTACTCCACATCGCACGGTCGATAGTATTGTGGCCGGAGCTGCTCTTGTGACGCAGCTGCAGAGCATTGTGAGCCGGTCCGTAGACCCGTTACGGCCTGCTGTAGTCAGTGTGGGTACGATTCAGGGAGGTTCGGCCCAGAATATCGTTTCGGAGAGATGCAGGCTCACCGGGACGGTGCGTGCATTCGATGAGGAGACCCGTTATCTCATCCGCCATAGAATGGAAGAGATCGTGGCTTCCGTGGCGGCGGCCTATGGTGCAGAAGCCAAGATGGAATATTTGATGGGTTATCCCCCGCTGGTAAATGATGAAGCGGAATTCCGCCGTTTTTTCCGTGTGGCTCCCGCAGCACTTGGAGATTCGGTCAGCGTTGTTCAGATGGAGAAAATCATGCCGGCAGAGGATTTTGCATATTATGTCAAGGAAGTTCCCGGCTGTTTCATCTTTGTTGGAGCGGGCAACCCGGATAAAGATGCGGTGTACCCGCATCACCACAGCAAATTCGATTTTGATGAGGATGCCTTGCTGTATGGTGCGAAACTGCTCGTAGCGATGGCTGATTCCTGCCTGAATGAATAAATAAATTACGCATAAATTTACAGTTTAAGGGGACCCTACTTCCGAAGAACATGGACAACATGATAGGAGGGTTCAATCTTGAAGACAGTCAAAGAAGTGATGACAACGCATCCTGTGTGTGTGACACTGCAGGACAATATCTATGAGGTTGCCGTGAAAATGAGAGATGCTGATACAGGTGTAATCCCCGTTGTTGATTCAACGGATCGAGAAACCTTGATTGGTATCATTACGGACCGGGACTTGGTCATCCGTGGTTATGCACAGAAGCATTCCGGTTCAACTTCCGTGGAAACGGTAATGACCAAAGGGATCACAGCTGTTTCTGAATCGACCTCTGTGGACGAAGCAGCCGATCTGATGGCTTCCAAGCAGATCCGGCGCATACCGGTTGTGAACGGGAAAAAGCTGATCGGGATTGTATCGCTGGGCGATTTGGCAGTGAAGAACATTTTCGCTGATGAAGCAGCTGATGCCCTGACTGACATTTCGCAGCAGCATCTGCATTAGATAAGCACTAGGGGAAGCTCATGTCCGTTGTTTACGGGGGTGGGCTTTTTCCTGCTACCTTCTTATTTCAAAAGATACATAGTCCCGGGAGACCATAGCCAGATTCGTATTGGAGGGTTTTGGATGAAAGGAAGCGGAATAGGAGCGTGCATCGTCCGTAAGGACCGGACCCTGCTGCTGGAATGCGGACATCCCGGTTTTGAGGCGGCAAGAACGGACTTGGCCGATTATTGCGAGCTTGTGAAGAGTCTCCCTGCCTATCACACTTACCGGATTACCCCTTTGTCACTTTGGAATGCGGCGGCTGCAGGCAAGACTGCGGAAGAAATAATACAGAGTCTGAGCCTGCTATCGCGCTCGGGGATTCCCGCAGGCCTGGAGGAAGAAGTCAAACTTCTGGTATCCCGTTACGGAAGACTGCAACTCTATGCTGATTCGGCCGATCTTTCGCTGATGATCCTGCGCGCTGACACCCCTGGGCTATTAGACGAATTGGCAGAACAAGCAAGCTTGGTTGAGGTCGGTCTGGTAAGAACGGCTCCATTGGAATACCAATGTCCGGCAGAACAACGGGGTCTGCTGAAGCAGGAACTGACGAGGATGGGGTTCCCGGTTCTTGATTATGCAGGATATCGGGACGGTCAGGCACTACATGTGCCATGGAAGGAATCTGCCGGGAGTGGAACGGCTGCCGTTTGGGATGCTTTTGGTCTGCGTGACTATCAGGACGCAGCGGTCCGCAGGTTCGAGGGAATGGGCGGGAGCGGTGTTGTTGTTCTGCCCTGCGGTGCAGGTAAGACGATTGTGGGTCTGGCGGTGCTGGAGAGTCTCCAATGCGAGACACTGATTCTCACTTCAAGCGCTACCTCAGTGACGCAGTGGCGGGAAGAGCTGCTGACGAGAACCGGTCTGGATGAAGAATCTGTAGGAGAATATAGCGGCGTGAAAAGAGAGGTCCGGCCGGTTACGGTGACGACATATCAAATGATGACGCACCGGCGATCCAAAGGAGGATCTTTTGTTCATATGAATCTGTTTACGCAGCGGAATTGGGGACTGATTATTTACGACGAAGTGCACCTGCTTCCGGCTCCGGTGTTCAGAGCTACAGCAGATATCCAGGCCACCAGGCGGCTTGGACTGACCGCAACATTAGTCAGGGAGGATGGGCGTGAAACGGATGTATTTTCTCTTATCGGCCCTAAATGCTATGAAATGCCCTGGAAGGTGCTGGAGAAGCAGGGATGGATAGCGGCTGTAGACTGCATAGAAGTCGTTGTGCCTATGCCTGATGAGTTAAGGCTCAAGTATCTGTATGCCGGAGAAAGAGAGAAGTTCCGGATCGCTGCAGGGAATCCGGCGAAGATTGCGGCTGTGGCGAGAATTGTTAGCACACATCCTGATGAATCCGTGCTGGTCATCGGGCAATACCTGGATCAGCTTAGGAACTTGGCGGAAAGCCTGGAAGCGCCGTTGATTACCGGGAAAACGCCTCAGCGCGAGCGGGGCGAGTTGTATTCTGCCTTTAGAGAGGGAAGATTGCGGCTTCTGGTTGTATCCAAGGTAGCGAACTTTGCCGTGAATCTTCCGGATGCTTCGGTGGGCATTGAGGTGTCTGGTGCCTACGGTTCCCGGCAGGAGGAGGCTCAGCGCCTGGGGCGTATTTTGCGGCCGAAGCCGGGTGAGAACAAGGCCTACTTTTATACACTCGTGTCGGGAGACAGCAGGGAACAGGATTTTGCTTTACGCCGCCGTCTGTTTCTGACCGAGCAGGGCTATGAATATGCTGTCCAGACGGAGCAGCAGGAGGAGATCATCCTATGATGGGGTTATCTAGGGAAGCATTACTGGTGCTCCACCAAATCATCAAAAACTACGCCGCGCAACGGTTTACAGAAGCTCAGGCAGAGCAACTGTCTCCAGTGTCACTGTGCCGGGTAGAACTGCATCTGGCTCTTCTGGAACTGCGGGAGGCGGGTGTGCTGGAGCTTCGGCAGAAATTATGGGGGGAGCGGCTGTATCAAATTCCCGGGCAGTACCTCCCTTTTTTTCTACAGAAGCTGTTCCCCGGTTCACCTGTCCGGGCAGCAGGAAGGGTGGCGGTAATTGAAGCGGAGGCCGGACCGGAGCTCGCTGGACAATGGTTTCGAACGCTGGTGTTCATCGCCAGTGAAGGGCTTCCGGTTACTGCCAAAGGAGCCGTCCATAAAAAAAATATCAGCCGTCTGGCCGACACGCTTACTCTGCCGGAGGAACAGTTGAAGGGTCTGTTCCCGCCGGATCAGCTAGCGTTGTATCCGTTCCCGCTTCCGGTCATGGTTATGCTCGATCTCCTGCTATGCCTGGGGCTTGTCCGCCGCACAGATTCGGCGTATCTTCTGGACACAGGTATGCTGGAAAACTGGCTGCAGCTTTCAGGCATAGAGATGTCGAATCTGCTGTACGGAGTGATATTGAACCGTTACGGCCTTCCGGGGCCTGCAGAGCAGCATTTCCGCTATATCATTTCCTCATCCGGGTATTATTCAGGCCAGTGGTTTATGATCCGGGATATTCTGGCCTGGATGTCTGAAATGGGACTGGTCCTAGAACAATCCGTGGAAACGCTGGAGGCTTCTGCACGGAATTGGCTCAGAGCACTGGCCGGATTCGGCTGGTGTGAGCTGGGAAGTCTGGATGACGGATCAGCTTGTTTCCGCTGGACGGCGGCCAGACCAGAAATCCATCCGGGCGAGCCTGCTTCGTTCTCCAGCCCCAGCAGCGGTATTCCAGCACAAGAGATCGGAGCTGAGAAAAGAAGGGATCAGGAGACCTTAGTGCAGCAAGCTGGAAAACGGCCGGTTTCGGCATCTCCCGGTTTCATTGTGCAACCGGATTTTGAGGTGCTGGTTCCTCCAGAGTGTCCTTACAATCAGCGCTGGATGCTCGCAGCTTGTGCAGAATTACTGCATAGTGATGATCTATGGAGCTACCGGCTGACCCGGAACAAGCTGGAATCTGCAGCAGAGCAGGGGCTGTCACCGCAAAATGTGATTAGCTGGCTGGCAAGGCATGCAAAGGGCGGACTGCCGGACCAGGTGGAGCAGTCTTTGGTGCAGTGGGGCAAAGGAATCGGCAGAACAGAGCTCTCAGAGGTAATCCTGCTTTCTTGCCGTTCCGAGGCAGACGGAAATGATATCGCTGCCCATCCCCGTATGGCTGGAATTCTGTCCCGCTTAGGGCCATTACATTTTATCGTCCGTGCGGAAGATATCGAGCTAGTACGAAAGGAATTGGGAGCAGCAGGAATGGCTCCAGCCAAGAGGATAGCAGGACAGGAAGAAAAGCCCGGGAAGGATTGGCCGTTAGTCAGCGGGAGTAGGGAGAACCTGTCTTCTGCAGCTGTCTTTTCCGTCGATGGTACAGAACGCGGTCTGCTTGTAAGCGCCCCGGAACTGCCAAGAGTACCTTTCAATCCGCATGCCGCAGAGGAGGCGATACTTACTGGTCTCGAGTCTGTTCCGCAAATGTGGATGAAGCAATGGCGCAAGTATCATGTTACGACTGCCCAAAAAGTAATGGAGCAGGCTTTGGAATGGGGGATTAAGGTCCGTTTGACCCATAAGGGACAAGATTGTGAATTTATCCCTGTACGGATCAGCCGCAATCCTTGGGAAGTAAAAGGTGTGCTGCTTTCCGTGGATTCGGATAGTGTGGAGGAGATGCGGCTGGGCGCGGACGATTGGCAGGAAATGCAGCTCATCATTCCCAAATTGCGGAGAAATTCCTCTTCTGCTTAGGCTAGCGGGTATGGTATGATAGGAGAGTCTACGGTATGCAGTAGAACATTAACGCAGAAACGAGTTGAAGTTCATGAGCGTAGCGGAATTGAATACGGTCGATATGGCCGAAGTGCTGACATACGCCTATGAATTAGGTGATATGATTAATCAATCCGCCGAAGTGTCGGATTACTTATACTGGAAAGGACGGGTGGATGCCAGCCCGGAAATCCAGGCCATGGTCAAGCGGCTGCAGGGGAAGAAAGAGCTGTTTGAGGAGACACAGCGGTTTGGACATTTTCATCCTAACTATCATTCAGCCAAGGATGAGGTTACAGTGGTAGAGCAGGAGCTTGAGCAGTTCGAAGAGGTTGCCCGCTTCAAGCAGGCAGAGAAAAACCTTGATGATATGCTTCATTCCATGTCAGAAACCATTGCTTATTCGGTATCGGAGAGCATTAAGGTTCCAAGCAATGACCCGTCTCCCAAAGGCGGAGGATGCGGCAGCGGCGGCAGCTGCTCCTGCGGATAGATAGGCTTCTGATCAGGGGAACAGAAAGTGAGGCGAATAGCTGATGTTTGCGGAACGAACAGGATATATTGTATGGGTTAGTGACGTTAAGGCGGCACGGAATCTGGAGAAATACGGGACTTTGCATTATGTATCCAGGAAGATGCATTACGCCGTGATGTATGTGAACGCGGAACGAGCCGAGGAAGTCATGAAGAACGTCCGCAGACTCTCCTACGTGCGCAAGATTGAAAGATCCTACCGAAATGAACTGAAGACAGAATATACCAGCAACGGACCGGACAAGACCCGTTATTATGGATTGTAGGTTCTGATCTTTGAGAATGAGCAGGTGCCAGGGCGGCATCTGCTTTTTTGCATAATTTACATAGGAACAGGTAGATCTGAAAGTCAGAGAGGGATTGAAGCAGGAGGGAGAACCCAAGGAACATGCAGAATGAAGAATGGCTCACAAGCGCAGGCATTGACATTGGAACCAGTACGACAAAATGTGTGTTCAGCCGTTTGAAAATAGAGCGGCAATCCGGCTTGTCCAGCCTTCCGCAGTTTCATATTACCGAACGAAATATGTTCTATGAAAGCCGGATGCATCGAACACCGCTGATTGGAGATTCGCAGATAGATCTTGGGCAATTAGAGCGGATTCTGGCCAGCGAGTATAGCAATGCAGGTCTTTTACCTGATGATATTCATACGGGTGCTGTTATCATTACCGGGGAAACAGCGTTTAAGCAGCAGGCGGATGTGGTATTGCATAGCCTTGCTGCAAGTGCAGGAGAATTCGTTGTTGCACAGGCGGGCGGGGATTTGGAAGCAGTGCTGGCAGGCAGGGGATCTGGGGCAGAAGCCCGTTCCCTGCACGTAAAGGGACAGGTAGTCAATGTGGATATCGGTGGCGGGACAGCCAATGCTGCTTTTTTCGAAGGCGGGAGCTGTATTCGAACGCTCAATTTCCATATCGGGGGCCGTTTGATCATGCTGGAAAAGGACGGGAGCATCACACGGATTTCCCCTCCTGTCCTGCATTGGCTGAAATCTGCGGGTTTCACGATGTTACGGGAGGGAGAGGTGGCTGAGATTGGCCAGCTCCGGCAACTTGCTGAACGATGGAGTGAAATGCTGCTGGAGGGGATTCAAGAGACTGTGGACTGGAGCAAATATCCACTCATCTACGGAAATCCTGACAGCAGAAAGGTACGCGCTGAAACAGAGATTGCTGAGATCTGGATATCCGGTGGTGTAGGTGCGCTTATGGAGCAGGAGTCACCGTCAAACCTCGCTGAAGCCGCCAGATTCGGAGATATCGGACCGCTGCTGGCCTCGGCTTTGCGTATCGCCGGAATCCGTTATCCTGTAAAACTACAGGCTGCGCCGGAAGCGCAACGGGCTACCGTTATTGGGGCTGGAGTCCACACGGCAATGCTAAGCGGCTCAACCGTGTTCGCGGACCGGATGCTGCTCCCGCTGAGGAACCTACCTCTGGTGCGTGTGACATGGCATGACCAGCCCGGTGAAGAGCTAACCGCGATAGAGCTCGGAGTAAAAGAAGCTTTTGCGGAAGGGAAACAAAAATATGGGGGTGCAGGAACAGAGGCGTGCAAGTTCGCAGTAATTGTTCCGCATCTCTCTGTCTGTACCTATCCGCTGATCCGCCGGATTGCCGAAGCTGCAGCTGCCTCGGCTATTCATTATCAGCTGGAAATGGCTGTTATCATTTGTGAGAATGATATCGCAAAAGCGCTGGGGAATTGTATCCATCTGATAACGGGCGGGACCCTGCCTTGTGTATGCCTGGATCAGGTTGCGGCCCGGCATGGGGATTATGTGGACATCGGTGAGCCTGTAGGTGAAGGATATATTCCGCTAGCTGTAAAAACCCTTGTTTTTCATTCATGAGGGAAAAAACAAAGAAAGGGATTGAAGCCGATGAAATTGACGATCTCGCTACAAGGGGAGAGCTATGGCTTCCGCGATTTGAAGCAGCTGTTCGCTGCAGCCAATGAGGAGAGGTCAGGGGATATACTGGCTGGACTTGGAGCGGAGCATGCCAAAGAACGGATAGCGGCCAAGCTGCTGCTTGCGGATCTGACACTGGCCGATATCCGCAGCCACCCTATGCTCCCTCCAGAAGAGGATGAAATCTCAAGAGTCATCGAAGAAGGCGTAGATGAACAGGGATATCAGCGCATTCGCCACTGGACGGTGGGAGATCTTCGGGATCAGCTGCTGTCCCAAGACGCGGCCGGGGTTCAGGACATCAGCAAAGGATTGAACAGTGAGATGGTAGCAGCGGCTGCAAAGCTCATGTCCAACCTGGATCTGATTCAAGCCGCCGCCAAGTGCGAGGTTATCACCCGCTGCAATACGGTTCTTGGGGGCAGAGGAAGACTGGGGAGCCGGGCACAGCCCAACCATCCGACAGATGATCCTAAAGGCATGAAGGCTTCAATCTATGAAGCGCTGAGCTACGGTGTTGGGGATACGGTGATTGGGATTAATCCGGTCATCGATACAACCGACAACATCCTCCGGCTGTTCCATGAGACGATGGAGGTCATCCATCGCTGGAACATTCCGACTCAAAACAGTGTGCTCGCCCATGTCACCACCCAGATGAGAGCCATTGAAAAGGGCGCGCCAGCGGATCTGATCTTCCAGAGTCTTGCGGGTACGCAGAGCGGCAATGATTCATTTGGCATTAACCTGCGGCTACTGGAGGAAGCTGATCAGCTGATTCAGGAGTCGGGAACGGCGAAGGGTGAGAACCGCTGGTATTTTGAAACCGGCCAGGGTTCCGAGCTGTCTGCAGGGGCCCATCATGGTATTGACCAGGTAACGCTGGAGTCCCGCTGCTACGGGCTGGCGAAGCGCTTCAAGCCCTTTATGCTGAATACCGTAGTTGGGTTCATAGGCCCGGAATATTTATATGACAGCAAACAGGTGATAAGAGCAGGCCTGGAGGATCATTTCATGGGTAAAATCCAGGGGCTGCCGATGGGTGTGGATGTCTGTTACACCAACCATATGCGGGCAGACCAGAATGATATG
Source organism: Paenibacillus sp. P3E (assembly GCF_001909045.1). Classification (NCBI taxonomy): domain Bacteria; kingdom Bacillati; phylum Bacillota; class Bacilli; order Caryophanales; family Paenibacillaceae; genus Paenibacillus; species Paenibacillus sp. P3E. Next base: position 52,243 of record NZ_LVWH01000148.1, read on the forward strand.
GATAATCTGGCTGTCCTGCTGGCTGCCGCTGGGGTGAATTTCATCATCGGGGTGCCCATGGCGGACGACTGTATGTTGAATTACCAGTCAACCAGCTTTCATGATATAGCTACTCTCAGGGAACTGCTGCGCTTGCAGCCCGGCGCTGAATTCGCGGCGTGGGCAGAGAGCATGGGCATTCTGCAGGACGGGCGGCTGACCGCGCTTGCCGGTGACCCGACGAGATTGATGTAGGTGGAATGGTCTCAAAAAAAGTATAGCTAACCAAACGTTCAGGAGGAAAAAATATGCCCTTTCGAGATGAAGACAGAATGCAGGAGCTGAAGCAGGCGACGCCCGCCAGAATTGGCACGGGCAGAGCGGGCACGCGGCCGACCACCCGTGAACTGCTGAAGCTGCGATATGATCATGCGGCTGCAGTTGATTCAGTGTACGGCAGCGTTAGCACCGACCTGCTTGCAGAGCTGGGGCTTTTCATAGTGGATTCCGGAGCGGTCGACCAAGAGCTATATTTAAGGAGACCGGATCTGGGCCGGCTCCTGCCGGATCACAGCATACAGCAGCTGCTCCAGCGTTGTGTTCCTTTCCCTCAAGTGCAGCTTGTGGTCTCGGACGGGCTCAGTGCCGGTGCCATTGAGCATAATGCGGGTGATTTGATTCCGGCGCTGCTGGATTCGCTGCAGGTGCAGGGTCTGAAGGCAGGGACTCCTTTTTTTGTAAGGAATGGGCGGGTGGGAATTATGAATGCCATTGGAGATATTCTCCATCCGGAGACTATCGTGCTCCTGATCGGTGAACGGCCGGGGCTGATTACCTCCCATTCGATGAGTGCCTATCTCTGTTATAGACCGTGTGCCGGAATGACTGATTCGGATCGGATGGTCATCTCCAATATTCATCAAGGCGGGACACCTCCCGTGGAAGCGGGTGCTCATATAGGCAGTCTGATCGCCAGCATGCTGAAACAAAAAAAGAGCGGGGTTGGTCTGGTTCAGTAAACAGAATGAACGGGATCTAATTCCTGAACTGCCCAAATCAGGGCAGTTTTTTTGTGGACGAAGCCGTGGGAATTGTCGAAATGCCTCAGTTTTGCCTTGTACTTTTTATCGCTGCTTAATACTTCCGCTATATGCTGGGAAGAGAGTGACAAAATTCACGAGAGAAAACAAACAGGTGACCTAATGACGAAACGAATGGCAATAACCCAAAAACTGTCGGCAATTCCCCAGTATCTTCAGCACATCAACGGCAGGCTGCATAACGAGGTGAAGGAGCTGAGAAGGCTGTCGGCCCTGTTGGATATTATGAATCATGGGCGGCTGGATACCTTTTTCCAACCGATTCTGCAGCTGAGAAGCGGGCTGACGATGGGTCATGAGGTACTGAACAGGCCGCCCAACTCTACGCAATTTCCGACCACGGAGCATTTCTATGAATTTGCCGGCCGTACGGATCAGATGTTCAGATTCGAGCACTATTGCCGGCGGATTTCGCTATCGCGTTATATGGAACGGCTGCCGGAAGGAGGAGCAAAGACCGACACGCTTGTATTTATCAACGTACACCCGGGAGTCTTGAACGATGTCCGGCATAAAAGCGGTGAAACGCTCAGTCTCCTGCAGGAGCTGAATCTCTCCCCGGAGCGGGTTGTATTTGAATTAACCGAGCGGCAGGCAGTCCAGGATTATGTAGGATTCGAGAAAGTGCTGTCACATTACCGTGAGCAGGGCTTCCGAATTGCTGTGGACGATGCCGGCTCCGGCTATAACAGCCTCAAGACTCTGGTCTATCTGAAGCCGGAGTTCATCAAGCTGGACAAATCCCTGATCCGTGGCATCCACGGCAACCGGGAGCAGCAGGAGCTATTGGAGCTAATCAGTGAATATGCCTATCGATCCGCTACCCGGGTCATTGCTGAAGGTATCGAAACGGAAGAAGAACTGCTGTATTTGCAAATGGCCGGCATTGAATTCGGACAAGGCTATGCGCTTGGCAGACCCGGACACCGGCCGGTGCGGGGTGCTTTTCCAGCGGATTCCCCACAAGTTCCAGTTAGAGGAGGCTATAAGCATGTTTCTTCAGATCGGTGAAATTGCTGAACAAATTCCAGAGATCTCCCCTCACCAGAAATGCGCGTATGTAGACCATATCTTTAAGAGCAATCCTCAGCTTCAGGGTGTGGCAGTGACGGAGGGCGGGCAAGCGGTCGCATTGATCATGAGGATTCGCTTTTATCAGCAGATCGGTACACTCTATGGTTTCACCCTGTATATGGGCCGCTCCGTCGGACTGATCATGGACGGTTCACCGCTGGTTGTAGATTACAAAACACCGATTACCGAGGTCAGCCGGCTGGCGATGGACAGAAGTGAAGAGCATCTCTATGATTACGTGCTGGTCACCCATGAAGGGGCACTATTTGGAGCGGTAAGCGTAAGGGATTTGCTGCTTAATTTTGCCGAGATCCAGGCGGTGGCCGCGAGCTTTTTGAACCCACTGACCGGTCTGCCGGGGAATCTGAGCATAAATGAGTGGATGGTGAAATCGCTGCTGCAGGAGCAGTTCAGTGTTCTGTACATAGATCTGGATCATTTCAAGGCGTATAACGATACTTACGGGTTTAAGGAAGGCGACCGGATGATACAGGCCACCGCGGAGATTCTCAAGCATTGCACCTTGCGGCTGGAAGGGTTTTTGGGTCATATCGGCGGGGATGACTTTATTATTTTCATTGATGATTATCATTACGAGGAATATTGCCGGACCATTATGGAGGAATTTGATAAGGTGATGCAAGGGTTTTATCATCCAGGTCATTTAGCACAGCATTACGTGCTGACCGAGGGCCGATCAGGCGTGGTGGAAGAAATTCCGCTGGTTTCGATCTCAATAGCCGTTGTTACTAACCGTTACCGTCCATTCGATTCCATCGAAGACCTCTCCGGGGAGGCGGCAAGACTCAAGAAAAAATGCAAAATGATCAAAGGCAGCAGCTATGTCGATGACAGGGATCGCTCTGTAAGTAAAACCTGCTGAACCTTGGGCACTATAGACTGTAAGGGTGATATGCTTGAACAACAAACGTCAATGCGGTAATATTGACAACAATAAGAGCATGCCAAGACCCTTTCAGTGGAGTGTGATGATTATGCATGTCAAGGGGATGGAAACGTGGGGGGTGTACGAGCCCTTTCACATCATGCTGAATGAATACAGTGTGGCCGATATTGTTATAACACCGCATGCGAAAAGCCGTTATACCGACCGGATCAGTAAGGAAGACGGCAAGGACGTGGATATTGGCGCGTGGATATGGCAATGCGTGAAGCAGAACCGGGTAAGGCCATATTCACAGAAAGAATATCACGCTTATTTGATCGACAATGACACATCAATGGTGGTTCAGTTCAAGGAACTGGAAGGGGCCACCACGATCTCCGGAGATCCGCTGTATGTGATGATTGTGGTTACGTTTCTCGGCAATATTTCATCGACTCCCCAGCTGCGGGATCTGAGAGCCTACTTTTCATGGCTGCGCCATTCCCGCCGCATAAAGCTGGTGAAGAAGCGCCGCAGACGCAGATAACGAGCGCACAGTTACAGAGAAGGCATGCGGCGGAAGGCTGCATGTTTTTTTTGAAAATATAAGAATTTATATGTTTCACGCTATAAATCATCCTTATATTTCTCGCTGAAACGGATTCCGTCCCTTAAAAGGGCGGCGAAGCCGTTTCCACTTGAGTTTTTTATATAGAAGGAGTCCTAAGCATGAATTTTCATCAGCTGCATATTTTTTATACCGTTTCCGAGAGAGGAAGTTTCTCTGCCGCGGCACAGACGCTTCACATGACACAGCCCGCAGTGACTATGCAGGTTCAGGCGTTGGAGGATTACTTCGGAGCCAAGCTCTTCGACCGTTCCAGTAAAAAAATAATCCTCTCGGAGGCCGGCCGCACGCTGCTGCCGTTCGCGCTGCGCAGCATTCAGCTGATGCGGGAGACGGACCAGGCGATGTCGGCGTTTACCCATATGCTGGAGGGACGTCTGCTGCTGGGAGCAAGCCTGACCATTGGGGAGTACGTGCTGCCGCGCCTTTTGGGTCCGTTTGGCAAAGCCTACCCTCACATCTCCATTATGATGAAGGTAATGAATACCTCTCAGCTGCTGGAGGAGATTCACAAGCATCAGCTGAATTTCGGCCTGATCGAGGCGCCGGTCTCCCATCCGGATATGGTCATTGAACCGGTAATGGGAGACGAGCTGAAGCTGATCGTACCTCGGGAGCACCCGCTGGCGGAGAAAGATGAAGTTACGCTTGCGGAAGCGCTGCAGCATCCGTTTGTGCTTCGTGAACAGGGCTCAGGGACCCGCCGGGTCATGGAAGAACAATTGCTGGCCAAGGGACTGGATCCGGGGGCGATGCGAGTGGTGATGGAGCTGGGAAGTACAGGAGCCGTGAAATCGGCGGTGGAAGCAGGGCTCGGACTCACCATTATTTCTACCTCCTCGGTTAAACATGAAGTGGCGCTGGGATTGCTGAAGATTGTCAACATTACGGATGCTTCGTTTAAAAGACAGTTTTATGCGATCCATCTCAAATCGACGCTGCTGCCTATTTCGGCGGTGACGTTTCTGACGTTTTTGCGTGACCATGCAGGAGATCAGTAAACAGTATAATCAATTTGTATATACGCTCATCCGCATATTTGGGGTATTATGGGAATCAATATGCTGAAATTTTCGAGCGGAGGATACGTATGACCATTGTACTGCAGGGAGAAAAAGTTACGCTGAGGGATCTGACGGAAGAGGACATCCGCACTATTTATTATTATGAATATGAAGCGGAGGACAGGGAGCATCTGCTCTGGAATGGTCCTTACGGGATGCAGGAATGGGAAAGCTATGAAACGTTCGCGCCGAAATTTACCGAGACCTTGGCTCTGGTATATACCGACGAGCCCCGCAGCCGTCTGGTGATTGATATTGACGGCGAACTCAAAGGAACGGTAGGCAGATATTGGGTGTCGAAGGAGACGAACTGGTTTGAAATCGGAATTGTTCTGTTTGATTCGCGTTTTTGGTCAGGCGGATATGGGACCGAGGCATTCCGGATGTGGATGCAATATCTTTTTGAGGCCATGGATACGGTCCGGCTTGGAATAGGCACATGGTCGGGCAATGTCCGGATGATGGGGTTGGCCGCGAAATGCGGCATGATCGAAGAGGCGCGGGTACGCAAGGCGCGGATTGTGCGAGGTGAGTACTACGATGCCATTAAGATGGGGATTCTTCGTGAGGAATGGGAATCAGCAAGGAGCCAATAGACTTGAAGGGCAGGTAGGATAATGGGGCAGGAGCATATGGACAGCCAATTAAAAGAACAGACGGGCAGCGGGTTCTCAGGCAGAGCCGATCTGCATACCCATACATTATCTTCGGACGGAATGCAGCCTCCGGCTGAGAATGTAAGATTGGCCTATGAAAAAGGGCTGGCGGCAGTAGCAATTACAGATCACGATACGGTGGCCGGAGTCGCTGAAGCTCTTGAGGCCGGGCGGAAATACGGCATTACTGTCGTTCCCGGAGTCGAAATCAGTACGCGAGCCGGCGGGAAAGAGATTCATGTGCTGGGCTATTACATGGATACACAACAGGAACTGTTTCTGTCCAGGCTTGCAGAGCAAAGAGATACCCGCGCGCAGCGGAATGAGGCGATCATTGCGAAGCTGCAGGGACTGGGCATCGACATTACGCTGGATCAAGTTACCGCAGGCATAGGACGGGAGCTGAAGCCCGACGAGAGCGTGGGCCGTCCGCATATTGCCGACGCATTGGTGCGTCTCGGGGCGGCTTCGGATATGCGTGATGCGTTCGACAAGTATCTGGCTGAAGGCGCAGCGGCTTATGTGTCACCGCCGCGCATCACGCCGGAGCTGGCATGCGAATGGATTGCTGAAGCAGGTGGAGCAGCGGTACTTGCCCATCCAGGAATCTACGGGGATGATGAACTGGTCCGTGGTATTATTGAACGCAGTGCGCTGCGCGGCATTGAGGTCTACCATTCGGATCACGGCCCTGCCGATGAAGAACGTTACCTCGCGCTCGCTGAAGAATACGGACTCCTGGTCACTGGCGGTTCGGATTTCCACGGTGCGCGCCAAGGGGTTGTGTTTCATGGAGAGATTGGCAGCGTTTCGGTGCCGGTCGCGGTGCTGGAGCGGTTGAAAGGTGAGTCATCCGGATCTTAGGTAAAGTGAAGCTGAATTGCGCATGGGAAGTGGTCCGTGGTCTGGAATATGCCGACTAAGCAAAGCAACGGCAGAAATGCCGTTCTTAGCGACTCCCTTCGTGCCGTTCCCGCTTTCGTGATATATAAAGAACCACCAGCCAAGGACATCTGTCTTTTGGCTGGTGGTTCTTTATGTTTAAGAATGCAGTCCAGAGTTACAGCAGCATGCGTAGTATGCCTTAATTCTTGAGCGTATTCGGCAGACTCTTGATCCGTTCCTCATCAGGAGTGACGAATAGGGTCTTTTGATGATCGTAGATCACGAAGCCGGGCTTAGCCCCGCTGGGCTTGCGGACATGACGGATGAGTGTACAATCCACAGGGACACTGCTTGATTGTTTGGCTTGGCTGAAATAAGCAGCCAGTTGTGCGGCTTCCTCAAGCGTAGCATCTCCAAACGACTCGCTGCGGATCACCACATGAGAGCCGGGAATGTCCTTGGTGTGCAGCCAGGTATCATTGGCCGAAGTCAGACGGTTGGTGACATATTCGTTTTGAAGATTGTTTTTACCGACATAGATTTCCACGCCTTCCGAAGAAGTGAACACCTGCAGGGTAGGGCGGGTGGCTTTTTTCTTCTTTTTACCCTTTTTGCTGCGGTCACGCAGGTAGCCCTGACCCACTAGCTCATCGCGGATTTCCTCGATGTCATTCAATGAAGCATGGGCCAGTTGCTGCAGTAGTGTTTCCATGTAAGCAATTTCCTCATGGGTTTTGAGCAACTGTTCGTTGATCACCAGCAGGCTGTTCTTGTATTTGTTGTATTTCTTGAAATACCGCTGTGCATTGTCTGAAGGAGTGAGCAGCGGATCTAGCGGGATGGTGATTTCCGCCTGGTCCTCATCGTAATAATTCACAAGTGTAGCTTGCTTGTCGCCTTTGGAGACAGCATGTAATGAAGCGAACAGCAGCTCACCCCAGATCCGGAATTGATCGGCGTCCTGGGCTTCATCCAGGTCTTTTTGCAGATTGGCTAGCTTCTTGACGTTTTTGCTCCGTTCATTGCTCAGGAAACGGATCAGGTCACTAACCCGCTGCTTCACTGTATCTCGCTCGGCCTTATCTCCGTAATAATCCTCCAGGCAAGCGCTGATGGAGCTGTAATGCTTGACATGCTCATCCTCAAGTGTAAGTGCAATGGCCGAGAAGACGGGTTTGCCTTTGGCGTTTGCTCCTGACATCGGGGAAAAGCTGTCTACCCGTACCGGCGCAAGCACTTTGTCAAAAGATCTCCATAATGACGTCATCTCTTCCGTCCAATGTTCATCCGACTCGGGTGAAACGACAGATGTACTACCTGCGGAGTCGGCTGCTGAAGCAGGTCCGGTTACACCGCTCTGCCGCACAATCTCTCCGGCAATTAGCGGACTGATGCCGCTGAAGGCATGCACGATCCATTGGATAGGGTCGGCTGAAGGCGCTGGACCGCCGGAGCCGTCCGCCTTGGGCTCCTCCAGCGACTTCAAGAGGTCAGCGAGCTCACCCTCAATCATCTCTTCTGGCTCCTGCTCTTCACCGGAGCCAGCTGTCAGCGCATCCTGCTCAGCAGCTGCTGCGAGACTTATAAATGCCTCTTGGCCGATTACCAAAGGATTCAGCTTATGCTGCTGCGGCGGCTCAATATAGGCGATACCGGGCATAACATTCCGGTAGCTGCTGATTGTCGGAGTAACGTGATGAATACCGTCGATAATGGTGCCTGTTGCAAGATCGGTAAGAATGATATTGCTGTGCCGGCCCATCAGCTCGATGATGATTTTTTTGGCCGATACATCTCCGAGCTCATCCCGGGTCCTTACCTGGATATGAATGATGCGCTCCAACCCAACTTGACTGATGCTCTCGATGGTTCCGCCTTCACAGTGTTTGCGCATCAGCATGCAGAACATCGGCGCTTCCGCCGGATTAATGCTGTTTCTGTCGGTCAGATGAACCCGCGGATAAGTAGGATTGGCAGAGAGCAGCAGCTTACCGCCACCCCCGGAGCCACGGAGGATGAAGATTAGATCGTGTGTACTGGGTTGATATATTTTGCCGATACGTGCACCGATAAAGGATTGAAGCTCGTGCACGATCGCTCTGGTTACTATGCCGTCTAATGCCATGATCATGTTCTCCTGTCGCCTGATAATAAAGTACTCTCTCTATGATGCCATACTTTGACACATTTGCGCAAAAGGAGAAGCCATGGGAGAAGTGATATTTTGGGACGACTATGAATACACTTGGACATGAACAGGTGGAAAAGCTGTGCGCCGCCGGAAGTCAAGAAACGACCGGGAGGGGAAAGTAGGACTATGGAACAAAAAAGTTGGCACCGGCTCGGTGCAGAGGAACTGCAGAAGATGTTCGGCGTTCATCCGGGATCGGGCCTAAGCGGAGAGGATGCCGCGCAGAGGCTGATGGAGAACGGACACAATGAGTTGTCGGAAGGGAAGGCGATATCTCCGGTTACCCTAATGCTTAACCAGTTCAAGGATTTCATGGTACTGGTGCTGATGGGAGCGACGCTGGTGTCCGGTCTGCTGGGCGAATACCTGGATGCCATAACGATTGTCGCTATTATTATGCTGAACGGGGTTCTGGGTTTTGTCCAGGAATTCCGCGCCGAACGTTCGCTGCGTGCGCTCAAGCAGCTCTCGGCACCTTCTGCAAAGGTGCTGCGCGATGGAAAGGTTGAGCACATTCCCGCCAAAATGCTGGTGCCTGGCGATATTGTGCTGCTGGAGAGCGGTGACCGGATTCCTGCCGATGTCCGCTGGCTGCAGTGCAGCGCTTTGTACGCAGAGGAGTCCGCGCTAACCGGTGAATCACTGCCCGTCTCCAAGCATTCGGAAGCTATTCATGCCGAGGAAATTCCGCTTGGTGATCAGAAAAATATCGGATTTATGGGCACAATGGTCACGCGGGGAACTGGCCGGGCCATCGTTGTACGCACCGGCATGGATACCGAGATGGGCAAAATTGCCGATCTGATCCTGAATACCGAATCTCAGGAAACACCACTCCAGCATCGGCTGGAGCAGCTGGGGAAGATTCTGATCTATGTTTCACTCGGCCTGACTATTGTGGTTGTAGCTGCGGGTATTCTGCATGGGCAGCCTGTAGCTGCTATGTTCCTTGCCGGTGTAAGCCTTGCTGTAGCGGCGATTCCGGAAGGGCTGCCGGCCATTGTCACCATTGCGCTTGCACTCGGCGTTCAGCGGATGATCAAACGCAAGGCCATTGTCCGCAAGCTCCCATCGGTCGAAACACTCGGGTGTGCCTCGGTGATCTGTTCCGATAAGACGGGAACGTTAACCCAGAACAAAATGACGGTCACGAGGTTATGGAGTGCCGGGCGGAATTTAGAGGTAACGGGTGAAGGTTATGCCCCAATCGGACATGTACTGCAAAAGGGCAAGCCCATTGACCTTAAAAATGATCAAAACCTGCGGCGCATGCTCCAGATCGGCGCACTGTGCAGCAATGCAGAGATTATTGAAACCTTTCCCGGAGAAATCCGGAACAAGCGCAAAGAGAAAGAGAAAAGCAGTGAAACCGGCAAGAATGCGGCCAATCCGTCTGTATGGGAGCTGAAAGGTGACCCAACGGAAGGGGCACTGGTTACTTTATCCGCAAAAATGGGGCTGACTGCGCAGTCGCTTGCTGTGACCTATACAAGGGAAACGGAGTTTCCGTTCGACTCCGAACGCAAGCTGATGTCCGTGGTTGTCAATCATCCGGGCGGTAAAATGATCTGTACCAAAGGTGCGCCGGATGTTCTGCTGAACTGCTGCTCCTATATGCTGTGGGAAGGTGCGGTCGTACCTTGCACACCTACCTTGCGCCAGAAGGTGATGGAGGCCAATGAAGAAATGGCATCGGGTGCGCTGCGTGTTCTGGGAATGGCTTACAGGGAAATGCGTTCCGGTGAAGTTGCAGGCAGTGAAAAAGAAGCCGAATGCCAATTGGTCTTCGCCGGACTGGCCGGGATGATCGATCCGCCGCGCCGTGAGGTGCGCGATGCCATCAGCATCACCCGAAGAGCAGGGATCAAGACAGTGATGATTACCGGAGACCATGGAACCACAGCAGAAGCGATTGCCCATCAGCTGGGTATTTTGCAGCGTGGCGGAACTGTATTAACCGGCAGCCAGCTCACCCGGATGGATGACGATGCCCTCGATAAGGTATCGGATAATGTATACGTGTATGCAAGGGTTTCTCCAGAGCATAAGCTGCGCATCGTCAAGTCCCTGCAGCGCCATGGGCATGTCGTGGCGATGACCGGGGACGGGGTAAATGACGCCCCGGCGATCAAAGCGGCGGATATCGGGATCTCCATGGGGATCACGGGGACAGACGTAACCAAAGAAGCTTCTTCGCTCATTCTGGGCGACGACAACTTCTCTACTATAGTAGCGGCCATTGAGGAAGGACGGAACATTTACGAGAATATACGCAAATTTATCCGTTATCTGCTCGCCTCGAACGTAGGGGAGATTCTGACGATGTTCTTTGCCATGATGCTGGGGCTCCCTCTGCCTCTGGTTCCCATCCAGATTCTCTGGGTCAATCTGGTAACCGACGGCCTGCCCGCGATGGCACTTGGGGTGGATCAGGCTGAGAAAGATTTGATGGAGCACAAGCCGCGCGGATCGAAAGAGAACATCTTTGCCCGCCGCCTTGGATGGAAAATCATCAGCCGCGGGCTGCTGATCGGCCTTTGCACCTTAGCCGCTTTCTGGCTGACGCTGCGAATTGACCCCGGCAGTCCGCAGCAGCTGATCCGGGCGCAATCGGTTGCTTTTGCCACCCTGGTTATGGCCCAGCTGATTCACGTCTTTGACTGCCGCAGCTCCCGCTCAGTGTTCCACCGCAATCCGTTTCAGAACAAATATCTGGTGCTGGCTGTGCTCTCATCAGTTCTGCTGATGCTGGTAGTTATGTATCTGCCTGTGCTCCAGCCAGTGTTCAAGACCGTGCCGCTTACCTTCCGTGAATGGTGTCTGGTGCTGGTTACCGCAGGCATTCCTACCTTCCTGATGGGAGCTGGCAGCGTGTGGGGCGGCAAGAAGAACCACAGCCGCAGCGGAGGACGGACAATGATAAAAAGTACAAAAATTTCGGCATAAAATCAATAGCTTAAACCCACTCCTTAAGGTATGCTTGGTTCACTGTTACTAACCTTTAGGAGTGGAATCTCAATGGAATTTACCAAAATGCATGGCCTTGGCAATGACTTTATTATCGTTTTCGGCGAGCAGGAGCTTCCTGCTAATGCTTCTGAGCTTGCAGTTACCCTGTGTAACCGGTTCTTCGGAATAGGTGCGGACGGGCTAGTCTATATACTGCCGTCAGAACGCGGTGATTATATGATGCGCATTATGAATTCGGACGGTTCGGAAGCAGAGCAATGCGGGAACGCGATCCGTTGTGTGTCCAAATATGTCTATGAGCATGGACTGGTTAGCTCTGAGCAGATTGTTATCGAAACCATCGGTGCCGGTGAGCAGAAGGTATCCCTGAAGGTGAAGGACGGCGTGGTGGAGACGGTTACAGTTGATATGGGCGAGCCTGTGTTGTCAGGAGCGCAGATACCTGTGGCTATCGATGCCGAGCCTGTGCTGGACCAGCCGATTGAAGCGGATGGCAGAGAGTTCAAATTCACCGCTGTATCTATGGGCAATCCGCATTGTGTAATCTATGTGGATGATGCTGTAGGCTTTGACCTGACCACTTGGGGGCCAAAGCTGGAGGTACACCCGCTGTTTCCGAGAAAGGTCAACGTTGAATTCGCCACTGTTCTGGACCGCGGACATGTCGATATGCGTGTCTGGGAACGCGGAGCAGGACCTACCTTGGCCTGCGGAACTGGTGCTTGCGCCACGTTGGTCTCCTCAGTGCTGAATGGTCTAACCGACCGAACCGCGACAATCAGCCTGAAGGGCGGCGATCTCTATATTGAATGGAACGAAGAAGACAACCATGTTTACATGACTGGCCCGGCTCAGGTGGTATACACGGGTTCGGTGGACATTTAATCGGTCATCCTACAATCAGGATTTAACAATAAAAGAGCTATTTTCAAGCGGAATCTTTCACTTGAAGATAGCTCTTTTTCGTATTTGCGCATGATTGTGAATGAATGCACAACCAATACAAATGCTTTTTTGCTGAAAAAAGTCGAAAAAATACACAAGAAATTAGAGGGATCATCCGATATAAATTATAAGTTTTTACAGTTTTAGAAAATTGTTTTTCAGAGTTTGATTAGCATTAGAAAGGTGGACATTCATGAAACACAAATCAACCAGGATTTCGGCCATTTTTTTGACCTCTGTGATGTTGATATCACTTGTGGGGTGTACAGGGAAAGGTAACGAAGAAGTTAAGAAGTCGGATGAACAAATCACATTGAATTTTATGTGGTGGGGTAAGCCGAGCCGTAAGGAGATCACGTTAAAGGTTATTGATTTGTTTGAGAAAGAGAATCCCAATATTAAAATTAATACCGAGGATTACTCTTCAACTGCTGAGGTAGCCCAGAAGCTGGCGATGGAAACCGCTGAGCAAAAAACACCGGATATCATGCAGACAGACTATAATTTTGCTTTTAACTATGTCACCCATCACTTGATTGAGCCACTCGAACCGTATATGAAGTCCAACGTCCTTGATCTGTCCGATGTGGATAAATCCTATCTGGCCTCAGGACAGTATGAAGGGAAACAGTATGGTATTCCCATGGGATCGAATGCTCTGGGAATCGCATATGACCCTGAAATGTTTAAACAGTATGGTATAGAGCCACTTCAGGATTCGTATTCCATTCAGGATATGCAACAAACGATGCAGCAATTTAAAGACAAGGTTCAAACCCCGGGTTTTTATCCTTTGTATGCGATGTTTGATTTATCCTATTGGTTCAGAATGAAGGGTGAATCTTTTTACAATAAGGAAAAAACAGGTCTTGGTTTCAAAGATGCTACCCTGGTTGAATATCTGACACTGACGAAAACATGGCTGGATCAGGGGCTTCTGAACCCCGGTACAGATTCATCCAAGGATGAGAAAAACCCGCTGGCAACAGGGAAAACTGCATTTTTACAACTTGTAAGCAACCAAATGGTTTCAAATGGTGACGAAGCGGGCAGAACGCTGAAAATCATGAACCTTCCTACGGTTGAGGGAGCCACTGCAGAAGGGAACTTTGTGAAGCCTTCTATGTTCATCATGGTATCTTCTTATTCTAATCATAAGGAAGCGGCGGTTAAATTCGTTGATTTTCTCACTAATAACAAGGAAGCGAATAACATTCTTAAGGGTGACCGCGGAGTTCCGATTGCAACTAAAATCGCAGAACAATTATCCAGTCAATCCACCGAACAGGGGAAAGAACAATACTCATACATGAGTTATATTGCCAAACACTCCACCCCAATTGATCCGCCAGCACCGCTGTCTGATGCGGTCGTTCAAAACGCTCTGAAAATTATACTGAAAAACCTGTATGCCGGCAGTATTACACCAGAGCAGGCTGCAAGCACGTTCAGAGCACAGGCTGAAGAGATTTTGGGACCGAAAGAGGAGGGAAGCAAGTGAACAGGATGCAGAGTATCTTTCAAGCGAAAAGTATAAAACAGCGTCTTTACATAGGGTTTGGTATCGTTTTGATTTTGCTGGTGTTTATCGGAGTTACCGGGTACATGTATCTCTCGCAAATTAACGGAACCTATACCAGCCTCCTCAAAAAACAAGTGGCTACAATAGGCTTAATAAAAGATTTGAACACTACTATCGAATCTGAACATGCGGATGTATCCGATTTTATCATTTCTGCAGATCCGAAAAAAATGGATGCCTATGCAGCTGCACGCCTCAAATTCACGGAACATCATGCGAAGCTGGAATCACTGATCACAGATCCTGGTAAACAGCAGATTTTGGCCGGATTAGATTTGCTGCAACTGCAATTCATCGTAATATCCGATCAGATGATTGACGCTAAAAATAAAGGTGAATCAGAGAGCATAGTATCTATTGCAGTAAATCAGAGCGTCGTGTTGGATAAATTTGTTGAAGTAGCCCGTAACCTGGTTACTACGGAACAGACGGAAGCTGATCATAAAATTGCCATGGCGCAGCAACGTGCAAAAGATGTGGAATCCACGATTATTGGAATCATCATCATATCTCTAATTGCGGCAGCGGCATCATCTCTGCTGATCAGCAGTCAGATAACGAAGCCCATTAAGCTGCTGCAGACAGCTGCTGTACGGATTGCAAACGGAGATTTGACAGTTAACGAGATTCGAATCAAGAACAAGGATGAGCTTGGCGATTTGGCGGTTTCCTTTAATCACATGTCGGGCAATCTGCGGCATCTGATTCAGGAAATCGGGTCTCATGCAGAGCAGGTTGCAGCATCCGCCGAAGAACTGACAGCCGGTGCTGAACAAACAAGCCAGGCCACTGAACATATTGCTCATATTACTGAGGATCTGGCCCAAGGTACGGAAAAACAAGTTGAGAGTATTGCCGGAAGCATGAAAATGGTAAACCGGATGAATGAGCAGGCAGTTTTTATTGAAGAAAGTGCCTCCAGTGTGAACCAGTCCGCCATTAATGCTTCGCAAATTGTGGTACAGGGATCTGACGCGGTTAAGTCAGCGATACAGCAAATGGCTTCGATCCAGAATAACTCTACTGAGGTTGCTGTATCCGTTAAATCACTAGGTGAAAAATCAAAGGAAATCGGTACGATTATTAACTTTATTAATGAGATTGCAGGACAGACGAATCTGTTATCTTTGAATGCCTCCATCGAAGCGGCGCGTGCAGGAGAAGCCGGCAGAGGATTTGCGGTTGTAGCTTCTGAGGTGAAAAAGCTTGCTGACCAGACTGCAATGTCTGGAAAGCAGATCTCTGAAGTCATCAAGAGCATCCAGCTGGAGAGCGAAATCAGTGTATCCAGGGTATTGAAAGGCGAAGAAGAGGTTCTTGAGGGAATACGTTCCGTCACTGAAGCAGGAGAAGCTTTTGAACAGATAGAAGTGGCTATGCATGGTGTGACCGCTGAGATCAGTGAAGTTTCCGAGGCTTCCAAAGAAATGTCCAGTGATACCAAAAATCTGGTAACAGCTTTTGAAGGGATATCTGTAATTGTCAGTGAAACATCCGGTGGGACACAGAGTGTTTCAGCTTCTGCGCAGGAAACGCTGGCGACGGTAGAAGAGGTCAATAGTGCTTCAATGGCTCTGGCAAAAATGTCTGAAGAATTATTAGAACTGGCTGGAAAATTCAAAATAAGCTAATCCTCATTACTTTTACAGCAAATCTCCGATTCGGGGAGTTGCTTTTTTAGGGTCTGGTAATATGAATGGCTTTTGCCTGTTGAAAGCTTATCATCCATCCCGATTTATGTTACATTAGTATGAAACTATGGACTGATTAAGGGAGGTTCTTACGGTGAAGCCGGATTTGCGCTCTGCATGGAAGAATAACGTGTTGGTCGGAGACGGAGCGATGGGAACCTTTTTATATCAAAAAGGCTTCCCGGTCGGCATCTCCTATGAAGAATTGAATCTGACCTCTCCGGAGGTTATTGAAGATGTACACCGGAGCTATATTGAAGCGGGAGCGGTGCTGCTGGAGAGTAATACTTACTCTGCCAATTATGACAAGCTGTCCAAATTTGGCCTGGAGGCCAAGGTGGATGAAATCAACCGCGCAGGTGTACGGATTGCACGGCATGCTGCCGGGGATACCGGTTATGTCGTAGGTGCGGTTGGTTCAATCCGTGCCGGTAAACGGGCAAACCTGTCCAGCACCGAGCTGAAACGGTTTTATGCCCAGCAGTTTTCGGCGCTTTTGGAAGAGCAGCCTGACGGGATTATGCTGGAAACGTTCTATGATGTGGAGGAGCTGCATCTGGCATTAAGAGCGGTCCGCAAGCTCAGCGAGCTTCCGGTGATCTGCCAGCTGGCTGTAGATGAGACCGCACGCACCCTGGACGGATTAACGCTGACGGAGGCTTTTCATATTCTGGAGCAGGACGGTGCGGATATTATCGGCTTTAACTGCCGAACCGGACCTAATGGCATTAAGCGTGCACTGAAATCACTGCAGGGCAGCTTAAGGCTCCCCGCTTCGGTATATCCTAATGCGGGTATCGCCGATTATGTGGACGGGCAGTACCGGTATGGTGCCTCGCCGGATTATTTCGGCCAGATGGCCCCGGTTTTTGCGGATATGGGTGCCCGTATTATTGGGGGCTGCTGCGGCACAACGCCACAGCATATCGCTGAGATCTCTGCCGCTCTTCGCGAGTATTCGCCGCAGCCTCTGCCGGAGCCGACAGCCCAGAACAAGCTGGAGCGCCTGACGGTACAGGAGCATCTGGGAGACAACGAAGAACGTGATGGTCATGAACTGACACTGGTCGATCTGGTCAAGGAACGCCACACGGTGATCGTTGAGCTTGATCCGCCGCGTGATCTGGATATTGCAAAGTTCATGCGTGGCGCGGAAGCGCTGCGAAGAGCAGGTGCAGATGCTCTGACGCTTGCGGATAACTCGCTTGCTGTGACACGGATGAGCAACATGGCGCTGGGGCATCTGGTTCAGGCCCGTACGGGCCTGCGTCCTCTGGTTCATATTGCCTGCCGTGACCGCAATCTGATCGGAACCCAATCCCATCTCATGGGCTTCGATGCCTTGGGCATTGACCATGTGCTGGCAGTTACGGGTGATCCGGCCAGATTCGGCGATTTGCCGGGTTCAAGCTCCATCTACGATCTGACCTCATTTGAAATTATACGGATGATCAAGCAGTTGAATGACGGTATCGCCTTTTCCGGCAAGCCGCTGAAGCAGAACGCGAATTTTGTTATCGGAGCCGCATTCAACCCGAATGTTAAGCATTTGGACAAGGCGGTTGAACGTCTGGAGAAAAAGATTGCCTCCGGCGCCGACTATATCATGACCCAGCCAGTCTACGATCCTGAGCTGATCGAACGCATTGCGAAGGCTACGGCGCACCTGGAGATCCCTATTTTTATTGGTATCATGCCGCTGGCCAGTGGACGTAACGCGGAATATCTTCATAATGAAGTTCCCGGCATTCAGCTGTCCCCAGAAGTACGAAGCCGGATGCAGGGTCTGGAAGGCGAAGAAGGACGTGCAGAGGGTGTACGGATTGCCAAAGAGCTGTTGGATGCGGCTACTAGGCATTTTAATGGCATCTATTTGATGACGCCGTTCATGTTCTATGATATGAGTGTGCAGCTCCTGGAGTATGTGTGGGAGAAACAAGGACGTAAATTGTCCCCCTTGTTTCGCTAGTAAGAATCAATTACAATAGTGTAATGGATGTGATTCCGTTGTCATTTAGCATGACCGGATACGGTCAATCATCCCTGCAATTCGGCGGTTACAAGATTACGTTCGAAGTTAAATCGGTGAATAACCGTTACTGCGAAGTTGTACTGCGGATGCCCCGGGATTGGACGATTTATGAGGATATGCTGCGAAGACAAGTTCAAGCTCATATCAAACGGGGACGAGTAGATGTCATCATTAACAGGGAGCATACCGAAGAAGCCGAGTTGGCACAAGTGCTGAACCGTTCGGCGGTGCGTTCCTATTTGAAGTCAGCTGAGCAGCTGCAAGAAGAATTTGGGATTCAAGGTGAGCTGCTGCTGCGAGACATCCTTTCGATGCCAGGTGTAATGGAGTTCAAGGAAGATACCCATGTATCCGTCCTGGACCAGGACTTCAAGGATATTCTTGAGCAGGGTCTGAACCAGAGTCTGGAAGCTTTGTTAGAGATGCGAGCCCGTGAAGGCGGATTTCTAGCCGCTGATTTGGGGCGCAGGCTGAATCATCTGGAGGAGCTGCATGCTGAAATGGCAGCACTTGCTCCAGTGGTGGTGAACGAGTACCGTGAGAAGCTGCGCCAGCGGCTCAGCATGCTGAGTGACGGGACGTTCCCTTTTGAAGAGCATAAATTCGGAATGGAAATTGCTGTCTTTGCCGACCGCTGTAATATTGATGAGGAGCTTACCCGGCTGTACAGTCATTTTGAACAATGCAAGGCTTTGCTGAAGGGAAGCGAGCCGGCAGGACGCAAGCTGGATTTTCTCATTCAGGAGATGAACAGGGAGACGAATACAATCGGGTCCAAATGTAATCATCTGACTCTGGTGAATCTCACGCTGGATATGAAGGCTGAACTGGAGAAGATACGTGAACAAGCAGCGAACCTGGAATGACAGTGATCTGAAGCAAGCAAAGATGTAATCTATGGGGGGAACAACCGGAACATGGCAATTAAATTAATCAACATCGGCTTTGGGAATATCGTATCGGCCAACCGAATTATTTCCATAGTCAGCCCGGAATCTGCACCAATCAAACGTATTATCCAAGAGGCCAGAGACCGGCACATGCTGATCGATGCCACTTACGGCCGACGGACGCGGGCCGTCATCATTACAGACAGCGATCATGTCATTCTCTCGGCTGTGCAGCCAGAGACTGTGGCACACCGTCTTTCCAGCAAAGATGACGATAACGACGAATAACAACAAATGGAGTGTACTATGTCAAAAGGATTGCTGATCATACTATCCGGCCCGTCCGGTGTTGGTAAAGGAACTGTATGTTCCGCACTGCGGCCGAAGATGCCTGAACTAGTCTATTCCGTTTCCGCCACAACGCGTTTGCCGCGTGAAGGCGAAGAAAACGGAGTCAATTATTTTTTCAAAACCAGAGAGCAGTTTTCGGCCATGATTGAAGCTGATCAACTGCTTGAATATGCGGAGTACGTAGGCAACTATTACGGTACTCCGCGTGATTTTGTGGAGCGAACACTCGACAGCGGAAGAGACATTATTCTGGAGATCGAAGTTCAGGGAGCCCTCAAAGTCAAAGACAAATTTCCCGAAGGTATCTTTGTGTTCCTTCTTCCACCGTCCATGGACGAATTGAAGGACCGCATCCGCGGACGCGGTACGGAGCATCCTGATGTCATTAACCACCGTATGTCCGTGGCGGAGGATGAGATCGGCCTGATCCAGCATTACGATTATGCAGTAGTGAATGATGAGATTGATCTGGCCTGCAAGCGAATAGAAAGCATCATCATCGCCGAACATTGTAAGGTGAGATGATAGGTACGTCAGAACTCAAGCTCATATCACAGTAAAAGATGAAGAGGTGTTTTACATGCTATATCCATCCATTGACGAAATGATGACCAAAGTCGACAGCAAGTATTCCTTGGTTGTTGCAGCAGCCCGCCGGGCAAGAGCGCTACGCGAAGGCGGCAAGACCGATATCAAAGCTCCGAGATCACATAAGAACGTCGGTGTTGCTCTGGAAGAGATTTATGAAGACCGTATCATTGTGACCCGCGGAGAAGAGTAGTCCGAGCTATTCCTGCTAGGCCATTTTCAGAAACGGACGTAGCCATTTGTATGGGTTGCTGCCGTTTCTTCTTGGGTTAGAGGTCAATTATTTTAAATAGCCCAGACCGGGCTGTACCGACAACCGGAAGGTTGTTATTTTTTTCTCAAAAAGTGAGGATTTTCAGTTTTTCTTTCATATCTGATGGTTATGGACGCTAAGCAAGGGAACAGGGGGGAGATTCAGTTGAAGAGCATACAGGGCAAAACGATTATATTGGGGATTACCGGTGGAATTGCTGCTTACAAAGGGGCTGCCTTGACCAGCAAGCTTACGCAAAAAGGAGCAACAGTGCATGTGATCATGACGGCCTCGGCCAAGCAGTTCATTACCGAGCTGACGTTGCAGTCTTTGTCCAAGCAACGTGTTTACAGCGATACCTTTCAGGAGCGTGATCCGTCTTCGATTTCGCATATTGACCTGGCAGATTCCGCCGATCTTATTCTGATCGCACCGGCAACCGCCAATATCATCGCTAAAATGGCACATGGGCTGGCCGATGACATGCTGTCCACCACGCTGCTCGCAGCAACCGCTCCCGTTATGGTGGCACCGGCCATGAATGTACATATGTATCAGCATCCGGCGGTCCTCGATAACATCAATACGCTGTATAAGCGGGGAGTGAAATTTATCGAGCCTGGCGAGGGTCTGCTGGCCTGCGGTTATGTAGGGAAAGGTCGGCTGGAGGAGCCTGAAGCGATAGTGCAGGTGGTGGAGCAATTCTTTGCTCTACAACATGCTGCAGTAAACGGGCCTCTTACCGGGAAAAAAGTCATCATCACCGCTGGCGGTACGATTGAACGGATTGATCCGGTCCGTTATATTACCAATGATTCCTCCGGCAAAATGGGCTTTGCCCTAACCCGTGCTGCACGTGCAATGGGAGCCGAGGTAACGCTTATCGCAGCGCGCACGGATGAAGCACCTCCACAGGATCCGGAGATTCAAGTCGTGAGGGTGGAATCGGCTGCAGAGATGTATGATGCGGTGGTGAGCCGCTGGAAGGATTGCGATCTCTTGATCAAGGCTGCTGCAGTTTCGGATTACCGTCCTCGGCAGAGTGCCGACTCCAAAATCAAGAAGAGCGGAGATACGTTGACTCTTGAATTGGTGAAGACGACGGATATCCTAGAGAGCCTCGGAAAAACGAAGGATAAGCAATTTTTGATCGGTTTTGCTGCGGAAACAGGCAATGCAGAATTGTATGCCAAGGACAAGCTGGTCCGTAAAAACCTGGATCTGATTGTTGCTAATGATGTCGCGGCTGAAGGTGCGGGTTTTGGGACAGATACCAACATCGTAGCCGTCTATGATGCTAATGGCCTTGTGTTTGATCTTCCACAGGTCTCCAAAGACGAAGTCGCCCGGCAGGTCCTGCAGTTGGCGGCAGCGCGCATTGCCGGAGCAGGATCATAATGGAGATAGCCAAGGTCATTGTCGATGTTCCTGTACGCAGCACTGACCGGCCTTTTGACTATTTGATACCGGACTCGCTTAAGCTGTGGATCGAAGTGGGAAGCCGGGTGGCAGTGCCCTTTGGACACCGTACGGTGCAAGGCTTTGTCGTCTCGCTGGAATCTGGTGAGATTGGTGCAGTATCGGGATTGAAGCCCATTCAGGAAGTGCTGGACTTGCTTCCCCCGCTTTCCCCGGAGTTAGTAGAGCTAGGGGACTGGATGAGCCAAAGATATGCCTGCAGACGTATTTCTGCGCTTCAGGCGATGCTTCCAACAGCTCTCAAAGGTAAAGCTGAACGGCTTATTACGCTTGGTGATGCTGCAGAAGACAGCGGCGGCAGCACGGATGAGCTGTTCCCTTTGTTCCTGGAACTGGATCAGGAGGAGAGCCGGATTACTGAATTTGTGGGACGACATGGAGAAGTCTCTATGAAGCTTCTGACAAAGACCTTTCCTCAGGCTGCAGAAACGGTGAAGTTTATGCTCCGCCGCGGTGTATTGGCTGAGAGTCAGTCGATTAAGGATAAGATGGGCAAGAAGAAGCTGAAGGCAGTCGATCTCGCCATTGGACTCTCCGCAGCCCGTGAATCACTGGCCGGATTTTCGGCGCGTTCAGCCCGCCAAAAAGAAGTATTGTCCTTTTTGATCGAGATGGAAGCCATGCTGCCCATGCCGATGAAGGATGTATTGTCGGTTCTGCAGGTCACAGCCGGGACGGTAAAAGCGCTGGAGGATAAGGGGTTCATTGAGATCACTGAGATTGAAGTATACCGCGATCCTTACCAGGGGCGTGATTTCAAGCCCAGTGCTCCATTGCCGCTGACTGCCGAGCAGGAAGCGGTATATACGCGTATCGCATCAACCGTCGATGAGCAGCGGCATGAGGTGTTTCTGCTGCATGGGGTAACCGGGAGCGGCAAAACAGAAATTTACCTGCAGTGTATCCAGCGTTGTGTGGATCAGGGCCGCCAGGCTGTGGTGCTGGTTCCCGAGATTGCTCTGACCCCGCAAATGGTCGAGCGGTTCAAGGGCCGCTTCGGAAGCGGAGTGGCTGTGATGCACAGCCGGCTGTCTGTTGGTGAACGATACGATGAATGGCGTAAAATCCGCGAAGGCAAAGCAACGGTGGCGGTAGGCGCCCGTTCCGCAGTTTTTGCTCCGTTCGTGAATCTGGGTCTCATCATCATGGATGAAGAACATGAATCCTCCTATAAGCAGGAGGAGAATCCGAAATACCATGCCCGTGATGTTGCGGTCCGCAGGGCAGAACAGGGAGGAGCTGCAGTGATTCTCGGCTCCGCGACTCCTTCTCTGGAGAGCTATCATGCGGCCCGCTCCCAGAGCGATATTCATTTTTCGCCTGTTCTCTTGCATATGCCGAGCCGTGCGCTCGGCAATGAATTGCCTAAGGTGCATGTGACCGACATGCGGGAGGAGCTTAAGGAAGGGAATCGTTCGATGTTCAGCCGCCGGCTCCATGCCGCTCTGGAGAGCAGGCTGGAACGCGGGGAACAGACGGTGCTTCTCCTGAACCGCAGAGGTTTTTCCACCTTTGTGATGTGCCGCAGCTGCGGGTATGTGGCTGGCTGTCCCGAGTGTGATATTTCCTTGACCTACCACAGCCGCAGCGATAACCTTCGTTGCCATTACTGTGGTCATGCTGAACCTGCCCCTAAGCTTTGTCCGGAATGCGGAAGCGAGCATATCCGCTTCTTTGGTACTGGGACCCAGCGGGTGGAAGAGGAGCTGGGGAAGTTGTTCCCGGGTATCCGTGTCATCCGTATGGATGTCGATACAACCACAGAGAAGGGTTCGCATGAGAAGCTGCTGAACCAGTTCAGGGATAAAAAAGCCGATGTGCTGCTGGGTACGCAAATGGTAGCTAAAGGGCTGGACTTTCCTGATGTTACACTGGTAGGTGTAATCACAGCAGATTCTGCATTGAATTTGCCGGACTTCCGGGCGGCGGAGAAGACCTTTCAGCTGCTGACGCAGGTCGCCGGGAGAGCGGGACGCCACCAGCTTCCCGGCGAAGTAGTAGTGCAGTCGTATACACCGGAGCACTATTCCATAGTGCATGCCAGCGGACATGATTATCACTCCTTTGTGCGGGAAGAGCTGAAACACCGCCGGGAGCTGCATTATCCACCGTATTGCCGTCTGATTCTTGTTACGCTCTCCCACGAACAGCTTCCCGTACTGCTGCGGATGGCAGAGAATTATGCGCTGAACCTGCAGGGAAAGGCTCGCCAGCTACGCTGGTTCGGCAGTCTGGATAAGCTGTCAACCGATGCGCTCGATTTACTTGGACCTGTCGCTTCTCCGCTGCCCCGGCTAAAAGGCAGATACAGATTTCAATGCATTATCAAGTGGCGCGGCTCCATTGATGCGATCGGACTGGCCCGACAGGTGGCAGAAGAACTTGAGGATTCGGTAAGAGATACAGGACTTCAAATCAGCCTGGATGTAGATCCGCAGATGTTGATGTAATCATCAGGCATGTTACAATAGGTACGCATTGCAGAGAATTCTTAAATGCGAATATAGAGCTGAAGCGAGCTTAGATCGATTAGAATTAGATATACTATAGAAATGTTCAAGGACGGTGTGTTTGTATGGCTATAAGGCTGATCGTGAAAGAACCGGATGAAGTGCTGCACAAGACGGCAAAGACAGTGACGAAAATAACCCCGAATGTTCAAAAACTGCTGGATGACATGGCGGATACCATGTATGACGCGGAGGGTGTTGGACTGGCTGCCCCGCAGGTTGGCATTTTGAAACGACTTATCGTAGTAGATGCCGATGAAGAACATGGATTGATCCAGCTGATCAACCCGGAAATTGTCAGCATGGAAGGAGAGCAATTCGGACCGGAAGGCTGCCTGAGCATACCGGGTTTAAATGGGGATGTGCGCCGTGCAGAGACCGTGACTGTTCGCGGACTTGACCGTGAAGGCAATGAGGTAACAATCACTGGGAGCGGCTTGCTGGCCCGGGCGTTTCAGCATGAGATTGATCATCTTAACGGGGTGCTGTTCACGGATATTGCCGAGAAGGTGTATGAGTATATAGCTGAACACAGCGAAACTGAGGAGTGAAGGATATGAAGATAGTGTTCATGGGAACTCCGGCTTTTGCGGTGCCTTCTCTGCAAATGCTGCTGGAGCAGGGCTATGAGGTTGTCGCAGTTGTCACCCAGCCGGACCGCCCGCAGGGACGTAAAAAGACACTGACGCCTTCTCCGGTGAAGGAGGCGGCTCTGGCTCTGGGGCTGCCGGTCCTGCAGCCTGAGCGGATGCGGCGTCCTGAGGCCGTGGCTGAACTGGCAACCTATGAGCCGGATCTGATTGTTACGGCAGCGTACGGACAGATTTTGCCTAAATCGGTGCTGAATCTTCCAAAGTTCGGTTGTGTGAACGTCCATGGCTCGCTGCTGCCGAAATACCGGGGCGGTGCTCCAATTCAGCGCTGTATTATTAATGGGGAAAAGGTTACCGGCGTTACTCTGATGTATATGGCAGAAGGCCTCGATACTGGTGATATGATCTCGCGCGTAGAGGTTCCCATTGAAGATACGGACACCTCGGGAACTTTGTTTGAAAAGCTTAGTCTCGCCGGATGTGAGCTTCTCATGAACGAAATGCCAAGGCTTATCGTTGGCCGCGTGCAGGCAACTCCTCAGGATGATAGTGAAGCTACCTACGCTCCAAATCTCAGCAGAGATGATGAACGGATTGACTGGAATGCGAATTCGTTTGATATCTATAACCGTATTCGCGGGTTGGTGCCGTTCTCTGGTGCTTTTACACTTTGGAACGGAGAAACATTCAAGATATGGGCTGCGCATAAACCTGACGGGAACAGTGTTAATAATCAAGCAGTACCAGGTACGGTGCTTGCGGTGAGTGACGACGGTGTTGAAGTGGTAACTAGTGATGGTAGTCTGCTGCTTACCTCAGTTCAACCGGCAGGTAAAAAAGCCATGACTGCAGCTGACTTTAGCCGCGGTGCTGTGATGAAGCCCGGGACGGTGCTGGGTTGAGCGCGGGGAATGGCGGCACGGACCGCAAAAGACCGCAAGGGAAGCTTGACGGCGGTAACGGAGAGGCAAGACCAGCACGAAGCAGCAAAGGGAAAGGAAGCAACGGCAGGAATTCCCGGTCAGGTGCTCCGGGTACCCGGGCAGCCGATTCTGCCCGGGAAGTGGCGCTCGATATTCTTGTCCGTGTGGAGCAACAAGGAGCTTACAGTAATCTGCTGCTGAACAGCAGCTTGCAGAAGTCCACGCTTGGCCGTGAAGATACAGGACTGGCAACGGAGCTCGTATACGGCAGTATCTCACGGCTAATTACCTTAGACTATGTACTCAATGGCTTCGTAAGCAAAGGCATAGCCAAGCTCGAGCCTTGGGTCCGCAATTTGCTGCGTCTAAGCTTGTATCAGATCATGTATCTGGACCGTGTCCCGTCCCATGCAGCTGTCAACGAAGCGGTAAATATCGCTAAGAAACGCGGTCATCAAGGGATATCAGGAATGGTGAACGGGGTACTTCGGAGCGTGCTGCGTGCCGGAGAACTTCCGGTTTTGCCAGGGAATCTAAGCCGCGAAAAACGCATTTCCGTACTTCATTCCCATCCTTTGTGGATGGTAAAACAATGGGCTGCACAGTATGGGTTGGATGCCGCTGAAGCGATGTGTGCCGCGAATAATGAACCTCCAGCGTCCAGTGTTCGCGTGAATCTTACAATGATTACCCGCGATGCTCTGCTTGCGCAAATGGTTGAGGCAGGACTGGAAGCTTCTCCTTCCCAGCTTAGCCCTTATGGCATTATTATCAAGGGCGGCGGCAATCTTGCGCTCAGTTCCTGGTACCGCGATGGCTATTTGTCGGTACAGGATGAGAGTTCAATGCTGGTAGCTGAGGCAGTTGCACCTGGACCCGGCATGAGAGTGCTTGACTGCTGCGCCGCTCCTGGCGGCAAAAGCGCCCATATGGCTGAGCTGATGAAGGACGAGGGGTTCATTTATGCAAACGATCTGCATCCGCACAAAGCACAGCTGATTGAAGATCAGGCAAAGCGGCTTGGACTCGATAGCATTGGTACTGGCAGCAGTGATGCACTTCAGCTTGCGCAGAGGTTTGAGCCGGAATCATTTGACCGCATTCTGCTGGATGCACCTTGCTCAGGACTCGGAGTGATCCGCCGCAAACCGGATCTCAAATGGCGCAAACAGCCGCAGGATGTATCCAGCGTGGCTGCGCTGCAGGCAGAGTTGCTGCAATCCGTATCAGGATTATTGAAGCCCGGAGGGATTCTGGTCTACAGCACCTGTACAACAGAACAGGCAGAGAACAGCAGAATTGTAGCTGAGTTTCTTAAAAATAACCCCGGCTTTAGTTCTGTAACCTTTGACTCCCCTGTATGGGAAAGAGTCGGGGGGACCGCGCTATCCGAGGGAGAAGGAATTCAGCTGCTTCCTCAGCATTACGGCAGTGACGGTTTCTTCATTTCCCGGCTGCAAAGACTCTTGTAAAATAGCAGTTCCGTAAGACATTTTCCGGTCTCCCGCCCGCTGGTCTTTATGCGTGGCGGGCTTTTCTTTTACCGTCTCTGAATTTTGTGTTAAAATAGGAAGAATGAGAAATAATACGCATATCATTAAAAAGAATGGTTTGGTGCGTATTCTGATGAATTTCTATATCTTAAGAAAGTACAGGTGCTGAATCTAATGAAACCTTTAATATATGATTTTTCTCTGGAAGAGTTGCAGCAGTGGGCTAAGGATAATGGAGAGCCCGCTTTTCGCGGCGGCCAGATTTTTGACTGGCTGTACGTCAAACGGGTGAATGATTTTGAATCCATGAGCAACTTGTCCAAGGCACTGCGTGCCAAGTTGGAAGAACAATTCCGCATCACAGCTCTGACAGAGATCACGAAGCTGGAGTCCAAGGATGGTACTGTGAAATTCCTCTTTGGACTGCATGATGACCATGCGATAGAGACTGTTATTATGAAACACAATTATGGCAACAGCGTTTGTGTAACGACGCAGGTTGGCTGCCGGATCGGGTGTACATTCTGCGCCTCTACACTTGGTGGTCTTAAACGCGATCTGACCGCAGGCGAAATTGTGGCCCAGGTCGTCCGCTCCCAGCAGATTTTGGATAGCCGCGGTGAGCGGGTCAGCAGCATTGTCATCATGGGAACTGGTGAACCTTTTGAGAATTATGACGCTACTATGCGGTTCCTGCGTCTGATGATCCATGAGAAAGGCCTGAATATTGGACAACGGCACATCACGGTTTCTACCAGCGGGATCGTGCCTAATATATATAAGTTTGCAGACGAAGATACCCAGATCAATCTGGCCATTTCGATACATGCACCCAATGATACACTTCGGTCCAAGCTGATGCCGGTTAACCGGCGCTACCCCTTTGATGATGTAATTGAGTCCCTGCGCTATTATCAGGCTAAGACAGGCCGCCGGATCAGCTTTGAATATGCATTGATTGGCGGTGTTAATGACCAGAAGGAGCATGCAGAGGAGCTTGCAGGAGTGCTGAAGACTATGCTTTGTCACGTGAATCTGATTCCCGTGAATCATGTGCCTGAACGCAAATATGTAAGGACTTCTCGCAATGATATATTTGAATTTCAACGTATTTTGGCTGACCACGGTGTTAATGTAACCATCCGCCGTGAGCAGGGCCATGATATAGCGGCCGCATGCGGACAGCTGCGCGCCAAACATATGGAGTTGGGGTGAGGATATTTGATCAGAACAGTTCATGCCAGCGACATTGGCCGGGTACGTACCGTCAATGAGGATTCAGTCTGGATCGGCGTGACACGCAGCGGTTATACCCTCGGCATTATTGCCGATGGAATGGGCGGACACTTGGCTGGCGACACTGCGAGCCGTCTTGCTCTGGAGACAATAAAGAATGCCCTGGACGGGCTTCAGCCTGATCTTCCGGAGGAAGAACTTCAGGGTGCGCTCACTGCTGCCATTTATGAGGCCAACAGTGCAGTCCACAATGAGGCTTCCAGCGATGAGAAGTACCATAACATGGGTACGACTGTCGTTGTTGTTCTTCTGAAGGGTCCGACCGGATATATCGGCCATATCGGGGACAGCAGAGCCTATTTAATTAAGGATGGAGCAGCCGTGCAGTTAACCGATGATCATACGCTGGTCAATGAGCTGTTCAAGAACGGCCAGATCAGCCTCGAAGAGCTCGACAATCATCCGCGCAGAAATGTTCTGACCAGGGCGCTGGGAACGGATGCCGAGGTTACGGCTGATCTTGCACCTGTTCATCTGTCACAAGGGGAACTTTTGCTTCTGTGCAGTGACGGCCTGAGCAATTTCGTCAGCCAGGAGCATCTGGGCAAAGTGGCAGGAATTCATGAAATATCCCTGGAAGAAAGAGCGGACCGTTTACTTCAGCTGGCTTTGCTTGCCGGCGGTGGCGATAACATTAGCGTCGCTATGCTAGAACATCAAGGAGTGGCCGCTGTGCCCGAAACAAAGGAGTGGGATAAATGATCGGTCACGAATTGGGCGGCCGTTACCAAGTTATCGAACGGATTGGAGGAGGAGGAATGGCGCTCGTCTATAGAGCCCATGATATCCTGCTTAACCGGAACGTAGCGATCAAAGTTTTACGAAACCAGTTTGTACATGACGAGGAATTCATCCGCCGTTTCCGGCGGGAGGCGCAATCCGCTGCATCCTTGTCACATCCGAATGTGGTCAGTATATATGATGTAGGACAAGAAGATGAAATTCATTATATTGTTATGGAATATGTGGAAGGCAAGAACCTGAATGAGATTATTAAAGAACGTGCCCCGCTCCAGGTAGATGAATCTATCCGTATAGCATCTCAGATATGCGACGCGCTGGACCATGCGCACCAGAATCAGATTATCCATAGGGATATTAAGCCCCACAACATTCTGATCGGCCGCAATGGACGAGTTAAAGTTACGGATTTTGGAATTGCCCGGGCAGTTACGTCCACTACTATAACCCAGACAGGCTCTGTAGTCGGATCGGTGCATTATTTCTCGCCAGAGCACGCCAAAGGGGTAGCGACGGGGGAGAAGTCCGATCTGTATTCCTTAGGGATTGTCCTCTACCAGATGCTTACTGGAGTACTGCCTTTTTTGGGTGAAAGCCCGATCAGCGTAGCTTTGAAGCATTTGCAAGAGGAGTTTGAAGAACCCCGGCTTCTGAATCCGCTGATTCCGCAAAGCGTGGAGAATGTTATTTTAAGGTCTATGCGCAAGAATCCGGAGGAGCGGTATCAGTCCGCCAAAGAAATGCTAAAGGACTTGGAAACCTGTCTGCTGCCGGAACGGCGAAGCGAATCCAAGGCTCAGTTCCATGATGAAGAGGATGAGGACAGAACCCGTGTAATTCCGGCGATCCGGCCGATGCAGCGGGGGCTTAACAGCCGTGGTGGCGGAGAAGACCGGATGAGGCGTGATGAAGAAGAAGAAATGCCGCGAAGCTCCGCCAAACGGAAACGGGGACGTCCAGTGCTCTGGATCAGCCTTACTTTACTGCTTCTGCTCGCAATGGGTGGCCTGGTTTGGTATGTGAACGACAAGTTCGACGTAGGTGAAGTGGCGGTTCCTACGGTGACTGACATGTCCTTTGAAGCAGCCAAAGCGGAGCTCGCCAAGGTAGGGCTTACCGCAGAAGAACCACCAACAGAAGCATATAATGCAAATAAAGAACCCGGTATTGTATGGAAGCAAAGTAAAGAGCCGGATACCATGGTCAAAGAGGGCACTTCTATAGCTCTTACCGTAAGTATTGCCAAGGAGCTGCCTGCGATGATCGATTTAACGGGCAAACCTAAAGAGGATGCAGAAAAGCTGCTGATCGCAGAAGGTGTGGAACAGAGCCGGATTACAGAGGATCCACGCTTTAGCGAGGACTTTGCTGAAGGGCAGGTCATAAGCACAGAGCCGGCCACGGGTAGTCCTTACGATCCTGAGACAGCAACGATCAAACTGATTGTCAGCCAGGGACAAGAGACAACACCTATACCAGATCTCAAAGGACATACCAAGGAAGATGCACAGGCTATGCTGGAGGCAGCCGGTCTTGTTCTTGGTGAAGTTAAAGAGGAATCCAGCTTCTCTGACGAAAAAGGTATAGTCATAAACCAATGGCCTTATGAGAAAGGGGATACGGCTTCACCGGGTGAGAAGATCAATATTACGGTAAGCACAGGTTACCCTCCAGAAGCCTTGGAATATACGTTCAAAGTGCCGGTAGCCCCTTCGCTCGAAGGTAAAAAGACTAAAATCCGCATTATTTATGCTGATGCCCGCAAGGATGGCGAGAACCAGGAATGGGGAACCCGAACAATAGCCAAAAGCCAGAATCTGTCGGTGAATTTATTGCTTGCTCCCAATAAGGACGGCTCTATCTCTGTCTACCAGGATGGTGACTTCATCGCAACCTACACCATTAAATATTCAGACGCCAAAAATGGAACCGTACCTGATCCGGAGCCACCGGTTCAGCATACCCCTGAGCCGACTCAGGCCCCTACAGACGTCCCGGCTTCTGCCGATCCGACGGTAGAACCGGAGATTTTGCCTCCTTCTAATGGAGATGGCAACACTGGTGCAGGGAATCAGACCGGATTGACGACAGATAATGCCGGCAATGTACAGACAACTTCGAACAAAGACAAAGGTAAGGATAAGGGAAAAAGCAAATAAATGGATATAAGCTGCAGCAGTACAGAAGGTATTCCTGAGCTGCTGCAGCTGGCAGAATGACCCGGGAGCTTTTAGCAGACTTGGGTCATTTGTGCAATATCAGGAGAGGACGGCTCATGATGTATGCCTGAAGGAATTATAATCAAAGCATTAAGCGGTTATTATTACGTTAAGCCGCTCCGTGAAGGATTGATTGCTACTGAGGAAGAGGCTGTGCAATGCAGGGGGCGGGGAATCCTCAAGAAGAAAGGGATTGCTCCGCTTGTAGGAGACCGGATTAAATATGTTCTGACCGAAAATGGGGAAGGCATGGTCGATGAGCTGCTTCCAAGGGAGTCCGAGCTGATCCGTCCGCAGGTAGCCAATGTCAAACTGGCGGTGCTTCTATTCTCCGTACGCGAGCCGGACATGAACCTGAATCTCCTCGATAAATTTCTGGTTCACATTGAGCACTCCGGTCTGGAGACCCTCATTGTGCTGACGAAGCAGGATCTGGCTGACGATGAGGGAGAAGCTACAGCGCTTGTCAAAGCGCTGTACGAGCGCATTGGTTACGAAGTGATGGTCACCAGTTCGCTTACCGGCTCCGGCAGCGATGAGCTGCGGAACCGTCTGGCTGGAATGATCAGTGTCTTCTCCGGCCAGTCGGGTGTCGGTAAGTCTACACTGCTGAACCGCCTTGTCCCTGGCCTTGAACTCGAAACGGGAGAGATCAGTCTTCGATTAGGCCGAGGACGCCATACTACCCGCCATGTGGAGTTGATGGATATCGGCAACGGCGGTTTTGTAGCTGATACACCCGGCTTCAGCCAGTTGGATTTTCTGGAACTGGGCGTGGAGGAGTTGTCCACCTGCTTCAGGGAATTTGCTTCGTATGCTGAGAGATGCAAATTCCGCGGCTGCAGCCATCTGCATGAACCGGGCTGCCATGTCATTCAAGCTGTGAATACGGGTGAGATCGCAGGCAGCCGGTATGACCATTACAAGCTGTTTTACAATGAAATGAAAGATAAAAAGCGGAGGTACTAACCCTATGATAACAATCGCACCATCGATACTATCAGCCGATTTTGCCGCACTGGGTGCGGAGGTTGCAGAAGCCGAAGCCAGCGGCGGAGACTGGATTCATGTGGATGTCATGGACGGCCATTTTGTGCCGAATATTACCCTTGGACCCCCGATTGTAAAAGCAGTAAAAGCACACACAACGTTGCCGCTTGATGTCCATTTGATGATTGAGAATCCGGAGCGTTATATCCCTGAGTTTGCAGCCGCTGGAGCAGGCATTATTACAGTGCATGCCGAGGCTTGTGTTCATCTTCACCGAGTAGTGCACCAGATCAAGGAGCTTGGTCTAATGGCTGGTGTGGCGATTAATCCGGGTACACCCGCAGCAGCTGTAAGAGAGGTACTTGAGGATGTAGATATGGTGCTAGTAATGACTGTGAACCCCGGTTTCGGAGGACAATCGTTTATACCGCACACGGTGAAGAAGATCCGCCAGATCCGGGAATGGGCCCGGGAAGTAAATCACACCTCTCTGCGGATTGAAGTAGATGGTGGTATCGCCAAAGAAACCGCTCCGCTCGTTGCTAGAGCAGGTGCGGACGTTTTAGTGGCTGGAAATGCAGTGTTCGGACACAGTGACCGTGCTGCTGCGATCAAGGCCATTCGAGAAGCGGCTGAGGCAGCTCTGCGTTAAACGTAAGTGACACATTTGATCTAATGGTATAGGCCAAGTTACTGACGCATAAATATGGTTACATGAGCAGAAGCCTCATGTAGCCTTTTTTTGAATATTCGAAAGTGTATGTTCCGCTATAACCTTTAACTTTCTATTTTTTGAGAAACAAAAACACCGCCTCTTCCGGAGGACGGCAAAATCGTTTCTTCTTATTCAATAAGGGAGGTCTGCATTCGTTACGTTAGCGGCACGCCAGGAAAGTCTCCTACCGTACGGCATGAATTGATGGGAGGGTTAATGATGAAATTTTACACGTTCAAGCTGCCAAGATTTTTGGGAGGTTTTGTTAAAGCGATTTTGAACACGTTTCAGAAAAGTTGAAGACGGAATAGAAAAGAAAACATGAAAAAAAGCACCTTACATATGTAAAGGGTGCTTTTTGCTTCATATGAGATATCGCTAGGTCTTAGGATAATCCAAGACTAAACGCGTTCAACTTTGCCGGCTTTCAAAGCACGGGTGCTGACGTACACGCGTTTCGGTTTGCCGTTCACGAGGATACGGACCTTCTGAACGTTAACTCCCCAAGAGCGACGGTTGCGGTTGTTCGCATGCGATACATGGTTGCCGCTGCCCGGTTTCTTGCCAGTTACAGTACATTTGCGGGACATAGATTACACCTCCTTGTTACTTACACCTGCGTAAAACAATACTTAAATATAATATCACAGCAAAATTTGCTTCGTCAACCGCTTCAAAAACATTTATTTCTTTTGGCTCTTATAGTACAATATAAATT
>NZ_LVWH01000149.1:0-699 GCF_001909045.1 Paenibacillus sp. P3E
ATCTTACACTTCGCAGGATATGCACTAGTTATTTGAATTAATTAATTGAGCGTACAATCCATTTTCGTTTACAAGCTGTGAATGAGAGCCAGTTTGTACAATAGTTCCATCGTTTACTACAAAAATAATTGCAGCATTCTGAATGGTTGATAATCGATGTGCAACAATGATTGTTGACATTCCACCTCTGCTTGAATCAAGATTTTCTTGTATTTTTCGTTCAGTTTCGTAATCCAGTGCAGATGTAGCTTCATCAAGCATAAGTATATCGGGATTTTTACAAAGTGCTCGTGCTAAAGCTAATCTTTGTCTTTGTCCCCCTGATAATGAGGTTCCCCTTTCTCCTATTACTGTCTCAAATTTCTCTGGAAGTGAAATAATAAAATCATATATCTCTGATATTTTACATGCATTTTCTAAGTCATGAATATTAACATTACTATTCCCCAAAACCATATTATTCCAAATTGTATCATTCATAAAAAAGGAGTCCTGGGAAACTAGAGTTACTTTATCTAACCAGCTCTTTTCTGGAAATTCTTGCATATCACTTTTATTTATCTTTATTGTTCCTTCTGACGGAGATACCAATGTTGCTAATGTCTTTAAAATCGTTGATTTCCCGCTTCCGCTGGGTCCGACTATAGCAATTTTCTTACCTAGAGGAATTGTCATATTAACTCGTTTTAAAATGTACTG
>NZ_LVWH01000150.1:0-696 GCF_001909045.1 Paenibacillus sp. P3E
AATTAAGTGAAACAATATTGAGCGGATCATTTGAATACGACCGGGAATATTTAAATAAATTCGAACAAGATTTGAGGAATATAAAGAAATTATTTAAGTGACCATGATTTGAGGGTATCTCAAGGCTCCCTTTGTATAACAATATATTCACGCGTCGGGCATACGCCCTCGGTCCGGCAGAGGGATTTCAAGGAAGCGGAGGCGACCTGATACATCCGACTTCGTCGTACGTCGTGAATACAACAACGTTATAGGAAATGAAGATGAGATTTCATCACAAAAACTTTATGAGGCTATATTTGATTTCATTGACTCCGTTCACATTCGTAACGGTGAGTCGAGGGAAACTATTTTATAATCAAGAAGATGGATTTAAACAACTTTATTATCTACGCAGAGAATATCTATCCAGATGACAATCATAGAGAAATACCATATAGTACTTCAATTTATAAAGAGAGCTTGCTCAAGGAAATAATTGAGAAGGCAAGAGTTAATAAATACATTTTAAAACCATAGAGACTAGAAGAACAAAGTTTGAAGATAAGGCTTCGAAAACGAGGACATCAGGTCACGTAATTTTCAAGCATCGGGTCTTGCGCCAGGCATCGTGGATACAAGAACGTTATCATAATTCAACGAAAGGGAAATAAATGAAAATAAATATAAGATACCCTTTAAATATTAGGTTAATTA
>NZ_LVWH01000151.1:0-696 GCF_001909045.1 Paenibacillus sp. P3E
GATTGAGGATCAGGCCTTAAATTCAGGTGAGCAGACTGCATTAATCTATAAAGATAAAGAAATTTCATATAAGGAATTAAATGAAAGGTCTAACCGGGTGGCGAAATATTTAAGTTCAGTTGGTGTAACAAGAGATACTATTGTTGGTCTTATGATGCACCGCTCACTTGAAATGATCATATCTATCGTGGGTATCTTAAAAGCTGGAGGTGCTTACCTCCCGATTGATCCAGAGTTTCCTTCTGAACGCATAAAATATATGCTGGAAGATAGTAAAGCTTCTTTGATCATAACCAATTCCGATATTAATAGCCCCTTTTTAAATGGATTTCATGTCAAGAAGTATAAGGAAATAATGTATGCATCGAATAGAATAATTGGGCAGGCATGGCCTAGTACTACAGGTTCTTCTGATCAGCTGGCTTATTTAATCTATACATCCGGATCTACTGGAAAACCTAAGGGAGTGATGATCGAACACAGATCTGTTGTGAATTTTATAAAAGGAATCACGGAGAATATCAATTTTAATGAAGATTCAATAATCTTAGCACTTACCACAGTTTGTGTTGATATCTTTGTGCTAGAAGCGATCTTACCTCTCACTAAAGGAGGAAAGGTAATCATAGCTGATGAAGAAGAGCAAAAGGATCCGGTGGTGCTAAGTAAATTAATAATTGATAAATATATAAATAA
>NZ_LVWH01000152.1:0-692 GCF_001909045.1 Paenibacillus sp. P3E
TAATGTTTTCTTTATGTATAGTCAGGAAATTGCAAATTCCTTTTATGAAGAGACTGTACAAAAGTACAAAGAAGAACTTCCTAAATATAAAATAATTGTTCAAAAAAATTCGGAGTTGGATTGGCCCATTGCAGAGTCTATGTTCTTTAAACCGTACTATAAAGAACCTATAGATTTAGTTTTAGTGGATGATATAAACTCGATTTACGAAAGTTCATATGAGAAAAATAAAACAATAATATTAGCTTTTGATTTCCCCAAAAAGAAGTTTATAAATGTTACTACAAAAATAGAAAAGGGAAGTGAAATAAGCGAATTTAATGTACAAAAGAATTTAATTAACGATTTTTCTAAAGCGACTATTTCGCCTGGAAATATCGATCTACCGACTCCGAATGGTAAAGGTGGATTTATTCTGGATGAAAATGATATAAACTTTAAAGGTAGCAATCCAACAATAATTAGTAATTATAGTGTGCTGTTTGATGAGGTGAAAATAGGTTTGAGGAATAAACTTTTTGTCTCATATTATATGCCTTATGAAATAAGCGATGGCGCAAAAGTTAAAATCGAGATAAGTGATGGAAATGATAAACATATAATTTATGAAAAGGATGTTTTACCAGAAGGGAATCTTTCAAGTAACAAGATAGATTTAAAGCCGTATGAAGGCAAGATTGTCGGTATTATAA
>NZ_LVWH01000153.1:0-685 GCF_001909045.1 Paenibacillus sp. P3E
GGGATAATTGATAAAAGACTAGGTAAAAGAAGATTTGAAAAAGTAAAATTGCTGGATAATGAACACCTGCTAGTAAAAATATTTTATGAATTACGTAAAGATCTATTTGAGAGATAATTTGAAGATATTAGCTTATGGAGAAATGAACTATATTTATAGAGTGGAATGGACAATAGCCTACACTAACAAGGCTGATAGAAAAGTAGTTTTTACAAGCAACTATCAATTTGAGTTTGATGAGATTTGAAATGAGGTGAATTTTGACGGCTATGCAGTAATTAAGAATATAAAGGATTTAGCTGACACATCGCTCCCCTAAGATAAGAGCTATTTAGAGGAGAACGATGTCGTGAATATAACAACTATAGATAATATTTTGGGTGGGGGACCAGATGAAGAAGATGATAGCTGTGGGAATGATTGCACTGATTATTAACAATATTACGGTATGCCCTGTTGTTAAAAGCGAATCAAATATTGAAAACAATAAAACAAACAGTGTAACAGTACATAGCGTAGGGAAAATCAATATTGAAAGAGTGGCCTCGATAAAGGAAATAAGTAATACAGATCCGAAGGTCATTATTACAAATTTAGAAAAATGGAAGCATCCGGTAAAAGAGGTTTTCAAGAAAAATAAATTAACGTTAGTAAGAGTGGAATTAACAAATAATAAAACTTATCC
>NZ_LVWH01000154.1:0-667 GCF_001909045.1 Paenibacillus sp. P3E
ATTCATACGGGGTTTCACGTGCCCCGCACTACTCGGGATCCGTCTCGGAGAGAACACAGTTTAGGTTACAGGGCTTTTACCTCTATCGCGGGCCTTTCCAGACCTCTTCACCTACCATATTCCTTTGTAACTCCATGTGAGACGTCCCACAACCCCAAGGGGCAAGCCCCTTGGTTTAGGCTGTTCCGCGTTCGCTCGCCGCTACTGACGGAATCACTATTGTTTTCTCTTCCTCAGGGTACTTAGATGTTTCAGTTCCCCTGGTCTGCCTCTACATACCCTATGTATTCAGGTATGAGTAACTGCGAATTACCACAGCTGGGTTTCCCCATTCGGACACCCCCGGATCAAAGCTTGCTTACAGCTCCCCGAGGCAGTTTCGTTGTTCGCCACGTCCTTCGTCGGCTCCTGGCGCCTAGGCATCCTCCGTGTGCTCTTATTAGCTTAACCATCGCTCCGGTGTTTCGCTTGTTCGCTCATCTTGTTTTAAACAGCGCTCCCGGATGAATCCGTTCGCTAGTCTGTTTAAAGCCAAAGGTCGCTTCACAATCGAAAACCTTCGCTTCCAGCATACTAATAACTATTTCAACTTGTTTACACAAGTTTCAGCTAAAAGATGTTCTAAAACGCATTTTCGTTTCGGTATCCAGTTTTCAAGGATCAAGGT
>NZ_LVWH01000155.1:0-658 GCF_001909045.1 Paenibacillus sp. P3E
ATTATGTAGGGCGCTCCTATTATGAAAAATTTCTGTATTAAATATTCTCTTCTGGGCATGTGTTAAAGGATACATTTTATTCATAAGAACCAGCCCTTTCTTTTCATGAATCATTATTTCAATAGCGTTATCATAACAAAATCTGTAATATCATTCTACAAATCTGTATATTTAGATACTTTCTGTATTTTCCCTTATTCAAGAAATAAATAGAGCTATCCCATAAGTAGTACTCCTACGAAGGGGATAGCTCTTTTTTGAAAAAATCGTAAAAAGATGGTAGAGCACCGACTTTCCTGTTATTAGAGATCTCTGCTCTACGTTTTCAATCATTCACTGCTTGTTTCAGTAGATTGTTAGCATGAAAAACACCTCGGCCAAAAGCATCATTTTTTTATGTCGCGAAGCTAAAATAGTCATATTCCCTCGTTGTTATTCAGTTGTTCATGCACAACTTCGGGTTCAATCATTTGACGAACCGCCAATCGATATTCTTCTTATTTTGAAGAAGTTACCGAGCTAAGTTCTATACTTAAACCCTTTGAGGCCCTCCGTGATTTCCTGGTCTCCAGCAGCTTTTGTATATTAAGTAAAAAATTTCATTAATAAGCGTTAATTCACGATGACTGATCATTTAGTCCAGCCATTAACAATATAT
>NZ_LVWH01000156.1:0-642 GCF_001909045.1 Paenibacillus sp. P3E
GATATAAATATAATCGAGTGCAATTGAAGAAACGTCAAGAATTGATTTTTTATATATTAAGAAACAAAAGAGGTTAAGTAATGAAAATATTAGTTATTTGCCAATACTTTTTTCCAGAACAGTTTAAAGTAAACGATATTTGCAATGAACTGGCTCATAGCGGACATCAAGTGACAGTATTAACTGGTCTTCCTAACTATCCTACAGGGGTTGTTGAAAAAAAATACAAATGGTTTAAAAATCGAGATGAAAGTATTGACGGAGTTGAAGTAATACGTTCTTGGCTTATTGGGAGAAAAAAAGGGAATATAAACTTAGGTTTGAATTATTTGAGCTTTGCATTCTCTTCAATGTTCAAAGTTCTTTTTATGAAAAAGGACTTTGATTTGATATTAGTTTATCAGCTTTCCCCTGTTACAATGGCGTTGCCAGGAGTTTTGATGAAAAAGCTTATTTCAAAGCCCCTAATTATATATTGCCACGATCTTTGGCCAGAGAGTATAGTTTCCGCAGGTGTTTCTAGTAAAGGTGTTTTATATAGTCTTTTATTGAAATTCTGTAAATGGATTTACAAGAAAGCGGATCAATTATTAATTAGTTCTAAACTGTTTGAAGAATATTTTAGTTCAGTGTTGGGAATTG
>NZ_LVWH01000157.1:0-640 GCF_001909045.1 Paenibacillus sp. P3E
CTACCGGACGTTCTTCCCTGGCAACAGAGCTTTACGATCCGAAAACCTTCATCACTCACGCGGCGTTGCTCCGTCAGGCTTTCGCCCATTGCGGAAGATTCCCTACTGCTGCCTCCCGTAGGAGTCTGGGCCGTGTCTCAGTCCCAGTGTGGCCGTTCACCCTCTCAGGTCGGCTACGCATCGTCGCCTTGGTAGGCCGTTACCCCACCAACTAGCTAATGCGCCGCAGGCCCATCCTCTAGTAGCAGATTACTCCGCCTTTCATCCCTCGCCCATGAGGGTGAAGGAATTATCCGGTATTAGCTACCGTTTCCGGTAGTTATCCCAGTCTAGAGGGGAGGTTGCCTACGTGTTACTCACCCGTCCGCCGCTAAGCTTATCCCGAAGGATAAGCTCCGCTCGACTTGCATGTATTAGGCACGCCGCCAGCGTTCGTCCTGAGCCAGGATCAAACTCTCCAAATTGGTATTTAGAAAGAGCGATTGCTCATTTTGAAACATCTGACGAGAATAAAATATTCTCTATTTTTGGATCTCACTTGTGTGAAATCCCACTCACTCGTTGTTCAGTTTTCAAAGATCAAGCTCGTCGTCGGCGCCGATTATCTCGTCACCAGCAACTCTTATAATATATCACGTTC
>NZ_LVWH01000158.1:0-611 GCF_001909045.1 Paenibacillus sp. P3E
TGTTTATACTGATGGAAATGTTGAAGATATAGCTGAATTAATTCAATTACTTAAGAAATTTAATATGACTGTGGCATGGACAACAAAAGACAAAAAAAATAACACTTCAAATGTGAAAGGATTGTTGGGCAAGTTAAATAGCTAAACGGACTTCATATAACATAATATTCACGCTGCGGGCATACGCCCTTGGTCCGGCATTTGTAGGACACCTAGCATACGCTGGGTCGTGAATACAGGAACGTTATATGACATTGCTTAAAGTGCTTCAAAAACGATTTTAGTTCAAAAGCTATAAAGTTCAAGTTCTTTAAGGAGCCATTCCTGTAATGAATTAATTTGAGGTTTGAATGAAAAAAGCGCCAGCTGTATACTGGGAAACGTTCCGTCCAGAGAACAAATTCCAGCGCAGGAGGCACTCAACATGAAGTATAAACAATCGAAGAAACAGAATCAACGGATTATGAGAATTTCCGACAAGACCCTTGTCGTAGGCGCAGACATCGCTAAGGAAACCCATGTGGCCCGAGCCATTGACTTTCGGGGAATTGAACTGGGGAAAGATTGTGTATTCTCCAATACACGAACAGGTCTGGAGCAACTGGTACAGT
>NZ_LVWH01000159.1:0-83744 GCF_001909045.1 Paenibacillus sp. P3E
ATTTATATAATTGATTATTATTATTCATATATAAAGGAGGGATTCCCCTGGAACTCACACAATTGGAATACTTCATTACCGTCTCTAAATTTGAGCACATGACCCTGGCCTCCAAGGCCCTTAACCTGACCCAGCCTGCCTTAAGCCACGCCATTTCGAAGCTGGAGGATGAGCTCGGGATGCCGCTGTTTGACCGGAGTGGCCGGAATATCCGGCTCAACCGTTACGGGATACAGTTCGCCAAGCGGGTAGAAGAAGCTCTGCGGAGTATTGAAGGGGGGATTCAGGAGATCAGAGAGTGGGCTGACCCGGATACCGGCCTAATCTCCATTTCCTATCTGAATATTCTGGGCGTTGATTTGGTTCCAAACCTGGTGAAGGAATATAAACAGCACCATCCGAAGGTGCGTTTTGAATTATTTCAAGGCAGCCTTGGGGATCTGGATGAGCATTTTGACAAGGGCAGTTCGGACCTGATGATTACCTCGAAGGAATCCGCAATAATGAAGCACGAATGGCTGACGATTCAGAAGGTGCCGCTGTTTATCGTCGTTTCCACCCAACACCCTTTTGCCCAGCGGACTTCCCTCCGTTTGACCGAGTTGTCTGGTGAACCTTTTGTAGGTCTCAAAAAAAACTGCGGCTTAAAAGCCACGCTCCACGCACGTTTCGAAAATACCGGCTTTCAGTTGACCTCTACCTACGATGCCGAGGATCTGGTTACAGTCGCCGGCTTCATCAAAGCAGGACTCGGTGTATCCGTGCTTCCGCAAACGCCGGGGCTGATGCTGGAAGGGCTCGTATGGGTTCCCATAGCCGAGGAAGGCTGGGAATGGGAAATTGGCCTCAAATGGAGAAAAGACCGCTACCTCCCGGCAGCGGTCAAACCTTTTATTGATTTTATCGAACAGCGGCAGGCTCCATGCTAATTCAGCAGGTTCAGCTCCCGTGCCCGGGCAACAGCCTGCGCACGGCGCTTCACGCCAAGTTTGCCGTATAACCGGAACACATGGCTTTTTACCGTTCCTTCGGTGATCCCAAAGCGGGTGGCGATTTCCTTATTGGAGAGTCCGTCAGATAGCGAGCATAGGATCTCGTGTTCCCGGAGCGTCAGCGGTTCCATCAACGGTTCAGCCTGTGCTGCAGCTAACAGATCCACCGGATGCTCAACAGATAAACCGGGTATTAAACGATCCGCTTGCGGGTCAGGCCCGGTTGCACCTGCTGTGGAAGGACCCGCCGGACGGGAATCTTCAAGGGCCTGCTGATACACCATCCGGGTGATCATAAAGTCAAGCAAGGTTTGCAGCTCATCCGTAAAGGCTCCGGCGATCAGATGATTCTCCAAATATACAACAGACCTCTCCACTCCCCCAGGGAAGAAAACAGGCAGACATAAAACGGATAAAGACTGGTTACCCATGATGTATGGATCAGCTGCATAGGAACTGACTGAAGCATTAGTAAGCAATACCGGCTCTCCCGTCCTCATTACGTAGCGAACCACCGATTCTGCATATCTGTCTTGCGGATTCTCCGCTGAGCCGCTTCGGGCAACAATTATATATTCTTCCTCGCGGCTGCCAAAAATATATCCTTTCACCGCTCCCGAATAGCGGAGCGCCGACTCCAGTAAGCTGTTGAGTCTGTCTCTCCAGTCCGAGCGGCCTGCTCTTTCAGCAGAGCTGGACATTTGCCGGAGCAGCTCTTTTCCGTTGTCTGAATACACCGCCCTTTCAGCGGGTCCTGTGGCCGCACCCACCACCAGCTGTTCCATGGTCCTCCCGGCTACCGGTAACTTCAGATCCGGATATGCCTGTCCAAGCTGAGTTGCCTTGGCGGCAGCCCCCCAGTGCAGATAGGCCATGCAGGCATCCTTTAACAATCCGTCAGCTCCCGTGACCGTTCCGGCCGCCCGGTAAAATGCTGACGCCCTTTCGCAGGATATGCCCTCCAATAGCCCGTTTTTTTCTTGACGCGCAGCTGCAATAGCCTGTTCATAGCCCTTGGCTGCTTCGGTGTGATTCCCGTTCAAATGCTGCATTTCCGCCTTGATCAGCACATAAGCGGAATATCCCTGACCGAAGTAGCCTGTCCATGATTTCATCACATGCCATTGCTTTCGGAGCTTGCTGCGGATATGCCTACGTTTTGCCGGAGGAGACTCTGCATACAGCGCGGCAAGCGCCAAGGACTGGTACACATGCTGCTTGCGCACCTGCATCCGGGTCTGCCGAAAGGTATTGAAGCTCCCCTCTTGTGCCCAGTCCAGCGCATCCCGGAAACGACCTTCGAGATAGGCGATTTCCATTTGACACGTGCAGATGTAGAACACTTCGTTATTCAGCACTTTACTGGAGCGGCTGCCATGGACGGGAACCGGGGATTCATCACCTTCAGCAGCCAGTCCCTGCAAACGGGCCACGTATGCTTTGGAGATTTGGAAGATATTCAGGGTGACCGTATCCACCAGCTTGCCTGCAAGGCCCTCATATTCTGTAATCAACGCAGATAATGCAGCCGGACCTCCGGTATGGTTCGTCACCGAGGTTAGCATGGCAATACTGACAAACGGTAAATTGGCTGCTTCCATTCCATGCTTCACCGACTGCCGGAAATGCTGCAGCCCTGCCTGCGGCTGATGCTTTAATAGGGCCAGCCCCCTGATATAGTCCAGTCTGCATCTTAAGTCCACGCTTTCAAAAGAAGAGGCAAGCTGTACAGCTTCTTCGATATAAAAAGCACCAGTTTGTGCAAAAGATAATTTATTCCGCATGAGCACTAAACCGTAACCGGCCAGAATATAGGCAAATGCTTCATTGTTCCCCCGGCTTAGCCCAAACCGTACAAACCGGGAAAAGAGTACCGCCGCCAAAGACAGGCTTAAGGTAAAGGCGGAGCTCGCAATTGACATTACCAGCTCAGACAATGCTATATAATGAGGGTCCCGGTTGACGGGAAGACGCTGCAGCACATTACGGTGCTGATATAAGACTTTCTGCGCCAATGCCACCTCCGTTACTACAGCAGCGGAGGAGGGTTTCACTGGCAGCTTCCAGCCCCACTCCGCCAGCGCCTGCCGTCCAACCTGCACGGCCTGTTCATCTTTCTTCAAGTAGGCACACATGGCGATCCGGATGCGGTAGATTCGGGATCGCTCAAGCAGATCTGTAGTTGCGGCCAGCAGCCGTTCGAGCCGCACGGCTGCACGCTCGGTGTAGCCGCACATATATTCACATTCAGGCAGTTCCAGCAGCAGCCTGTAAGCAAGCGATCCGGGAACGGCTTCCTCCTCCCCGAGCAGATGTAGTCCCGTCTCCAGAAAATACAGCGCTGATGCAAACGCCGTAGTCGCCTTCGACTTCAGTCCTGCATGCAGGTTCAAAGCGGCAAGCCCGTTTCTTTCGGTCTCATCTTCCATTTTCACAGCGCCCAAATTCAAGTGGTGTACCCGTTCAAAAACAGAATACGCGATCCCGCCCATATCCTTGCTCATGCTGCGTCCAATTGCCAAATGCAGGCCTGCCTGCTCCGTGACCGGTATGATGCTATATACAACTTCCTGCACCCGGTCATGTAGAAAAGTATATATAGAATCATCCGTG
Source organism: Paenibacillus sp. P3E (assembly GCF_001909045.1). Lineage (NCBI taxonomy): Bacteria > Bacillati > Bacillota > Bacilli > Caryophanales > Paenibacillaceae > Paenibacillus > Paenibacillus sp. P3E. The sequence continues at coordinate 3,606 of NZ_LVWH01000159.1, forward strand.
CCCCCCCGGTCAGCATCCTTCTCCAGGTTGATCAAACCCTCTGCCTCCGCAATGCGCAGCAGAGATAGCGTATCTTCCACGGTATATCCGCTCATTGCAGAAATCGCCGACACACGGAAACGGTGACCCAAGGCTGCGGCTATCCCCAAAAGGCCGATGGTGTCCCCGGGAAGCTGCCGGATGCGCGCCTCCAGGAAATGTAGGAGTCCCGGCGCTTCAGGCAGCTCTGCAATGGCTTCGGTATCCCAGACCCAAAGGGCCTGCTCCTCGTCATAGTACAGCTTGTGCTCACGGTACAGATTGTCCATCAGCCTGTGAAGGTACAGCGGATCACCTGCGGTCCGGTGATACACGAGCTCTGCGAGCTGCCGGATGCGTGAGGTATTTTCCTTCAATAACTGGGAGAGAAACTGTCTTACATCTTCGTATATCAGGGCTTCCAATTGAATATGCCGGATATGCAGCGGCCTGCCCTGCTGCTTCGGAGATAATACCTCATCCAGCCATATAGCAGAGGCGGGATATCCATCTACACTATCCAACCGTTCCTCAATCGTTTCCGAGCGAAAGGTTCCAATAACCATTAACCCGTACATTGCCAAATCTTCAGCAAGGATATACAGGAAATCGAGTGTATCCGGATCAGCCCACTGCAGATCATCCAGGAATAGTACTAGCGGCCTTTCCTTACTGGCAAAAGCGCCGATAAACATGGGGAGCAGACGGCGGAAACGGACAGCAGCCTCCACTGGCGGCAGCGCTTCTGCCTGAAATACCCCTCCAAACAGCCCGGCAGCATCAGGAAGGAATTCCGTGATAACACCCGCTCCCTGGCCCAAGGTCTCTCTCAACTGAATACCCAGCTCCGCTGCCCTATCCGGTGTTTCGCTCCATACTTGTTGCAGGAGTCCGCGAAGAGCCTGTAAAATCGGGGCAAAAGGCATCTCCCGGTTCATTGGATCGCATTTGCCTGTGACAAAGCGGCCCCCTTCACGGAGTACTGAAATATATAACTCCTCGATCAGCGCCGTCTTCCCGCTCCCTGAGCGGCCAGTCACCAGTACAAATGCCGAGCTTCCGCCGCAAGCCTGCTCATAAGCAGCATGCAACTGATTCGCCTCCAGCTCCCGCCCATACAACAGCTTCGGCAGCCGGAACCGGCTTGCACGGTCGGCCAGCCCAATCTCAAATGGAAGGAGTTGGCCTGTCCCTTCGTACGCGGCAACACACTTCCGCAAATCGGCAAGCAATCCATAAGCGCTCTGGTACCGCATTTCCGGTGACTTGCTCATAAGCCTCGCGATGATGTCCTCCAAAGGACCCGCCAGCTCAGGCCGGTACTCATGCAGCGGTCCGGGGATGGCCGCCATATGCAAATGAACCCAATCTTCCCGGTGCTTCGCCTGAAAGGGCAGGCGACCGGCAAGCATCTCGTAGAATATCACACCAAGCGCATACAGATCACTGCGTTCATCCGGCTTATACTCCATTCTGCCCAACTGTTCAGGGGCCAGATAGGCGTAATCCGCGTTTCTATTCTCGATTAGAAAAGCCTCTCTTAAGTCCAGGGCCAAACGGACCGAGGACGGATTAAGGCGGCCAATCATTCTACTCTGATGATGAATCGTCCGGACCATCTTCGTTAATGCTTCAGCAATATATAGAAAGGAGGATATCTCCATAATAGTACCTTCTATTATTTTCGCCAGCTTGAACCCTTCTTCGATTGGCATTTTGTCATTCCCCCAAGTAGTCCATACGTCGCTCCCGCAATCAAAACAAAGTAAGTAATTATACCTATTCTAGCATTTAATTAAAATTTAACGAGCCTTTTTTAAACAGGAAAGTTGTAGGATAAGCTGCAATGGGGGTATAACGCACAGCAGCGGTTCTCCAGTGAAGGGAGAACCGCTGCTGTGCTGATCTTTTGCATATTCCGTAAGAAGTAGAACTATTTATGCTCCTCCTGCCCGCCCGGCTTCATCTTCAGCTTGCGGTAATCACCCGGAGTCACCCCTACAACCCGTTTGAATACCCGTCCAAAGGTGATGGAATTGGCATAGCCCAGCTTCTGTCCGATATCCTGCAGATTGTCGCTGGTAGTGGCCAGCAAATATTCTGCCCGCTGCATCCGCAGCTGGGTCAGAAAATCCACAAATTTCATGTCAAATTCCTCTTTGAACAGGTGGCTTGCATATTTGCCTGAAATCTGGAACCGGTCGCTCAGATGCTTAAGCGATAAGTCAGGATTGTCAAAATTCTCTTCAATATATACCTTCATCTCGCTGATCATCGCACGGTAGCTTTTGGACTCATTGACCGAAACATAGATGCGGTAAATCTCCGCGAGCCATTTCAGCATGACGGTATGGACCTGTTTCAAAGTCGTTTCCGCTTCGATTTCGCTGTAATATCCCTGCAGGCTCGGCTCGCTGAAGATTCTCTTCAGGCTGTCCGAGAGCTGCCCCAGCTCACGGTCGAGCATCTGGATCAAGGTATGGAGCATCATATGAATCTCTTCGTCCTTTACCTGATCTTCGCTGAACCAGACGAACAGTTCATCCAGCTTCTGCCGCCAATTTTCGTCCGCGATGCGGAATTCCCGCACAATCTCACCCAGCATCTGCAGATATTTATAGGACTGCAGCGTGGAGCGGTCCGGCAGGTTATCACTTAGCACAACCCTGTCCTTACCAAGTGACAGCTTGTGCTGCAGTGCCATATCGGCCGCAGAGGATGACTTGGGAATTGCTGAAAGTTCATCTACCACAGGACCGATCCCGATGGCCAGCGAGAGCCCCAGGTTGTCGCTGACCCATCGAAGGCAGCGCTCCGCAAGGTTCTGCAAACGGGTCTTGTCTATTGTGGAATGATCGCCGGAGCTGACCATCAGCCCAATCCGGTTGCTGCTGACCCATTCGCCCCAGCCTTCGAGCCCTTCTTCTCCCGCAAGCTCCTGGAACAGATTCATAAGTGTCAGCTTGAGCAGATTCTGATCCTTGGCAGGATATTTATGGCGGAAATCATCGTATTGATTGATTTCTGCCGCAATGTAGGCAAATTGCATGGTTGCCCCGCTGAACGGGCTGAAGCGTTCCAGCCTGTCCTCCAGGGAGGCAATCTGTTCCCCCTCCAGCAGATCCAGAAACAGCTGGCGGCGCTGGACCAGCAGATTCTCATCATGCTGTTTTTGATAATCCATGGTCTGATGGATCAGGGTTTCGAGGGCCTGGTCAATCATCACCAATTCGTTCCTTGAGGTGACATCCATCCCCTCTTCCCGGAACTGCAGTGCCTGAATCCGGTTCATCATCGCCTGGATCGGACGATAGTTTTTGCGGGTAATATACAGGATGTATAAGGTCCCCAGCACCACAGTCAGAACGCCGATAATGATCCAGATATATGAAACTACAGACATCCAGGCGAACAGCTCACCGGCAAGGATGCCGCTCTCGAAGGTCCAGCCCACATTGCCGGCAGGTATCCGGGTGAGAACACTGCTGCTCAGGATTTCTTTTTCCCCATGAGCCGTATAGACAAGTTGGCCTTGATCGTTGACCACACGCATGAAAGACACTTTGCTGTTCGTCATATCATCAATCATCCGTTCGATCCGGTACATGCTGAGATTGACGACAATGACACCTTCGGAGCCAAAAGGAAGCGGCAGCTGCTTGTACATACTGATGACTTGTGAGGTTGGATCGGAGCTGAACAGCCGCAGGCTGCGCACATCACTCCACTCGCCGGTGCCCGCCTTGGTCAGTGCCTGGTTCAGATAATCCCGGTCTGCAAAAACATCGCTGTCCACCAGCCCGTTCAGGGTAAGCACCTTCCGGTCGAGCTCCCTGTAAATATAGATGGAGTCAATCAGCTGATTACGGTAAATCATGCCCCGCATATCCTTTACGGTATTATACAGCCGGGTCCGGTCTCCCTGATCGCTCTCCCCGCTTAGATAATAGCCGTAATCATGATTCGTCTCCATCTCTTGCAGCACAGCCAATTCCACTTCGCTTAAGGCATTCTGTACGGAATCGACAACGTAGCCGGTAGAGATACGGTTGGCCTTTTCGGTCTCACTGCGTGAAAGCTCACCTACAATGAGAAAGGAGAGAAAGATGAGAATCGATACTGTCAGCAGAAATATAGGGAAGTAAGAGAACATCATCCTGCTGGACCAATTTCGCTTCATATGAACCCCCCCGCCCCTCTTCACTTGAATACCCGAGAGATGCATCAGGAGCTTGGCCATTTACAAGTTCGGTGACACTCTCGCAATTCTGTTAATCCAATATAACATGCCCGCCCCGATTAGTGCACTGACAGTGCAGGCCAGATACATCACCTGGGGTCCGCCTGTACTATACAAATATCCGTTCAGCAGGTTGCCCACAATTCCCCCAAGACCTGAAAAGACCATATTAAATACGCTTTGCCCGGTAGCCTGCATTTTCTTACCTGCTGCGTTCGCCACATATTCAACCGCAGCGACATAGAACAAGCCGAAGGACAAGCCGTGCAGCACTTGAATGCCGATCATAACCATAGGAATCGGGAACAGCCATTGAATGGCCCACCGCAGTGCGTAGAAAAAAGCGGCCAGGAGCAACGTACGTTCATACCCGATTCGGCGGAGGATTTTGGCAGCAAGCAGCATGGAGGGGATATTGGTCAAGGAAGCCAGCAAGAGCGCGGTGCCGACCATCGAATAGCTGCCTCCGGCATCCTGAAAGGCCAGAACGAAAAAGGAGTTATAGGCGGTAAGCGTCTGATTGACAAAAAAGCAGGCTACCAGAAACATCACGAACAGGCGGTTCCCCAACAGTTCCTTAAGTCCCTGGGACAACGAAATCGTGGTCGCATTGTTCTCCGTGGTGCGGGGTAAGCTCAATACAGTAACAGCACCTGCAAGGCTGAGCACCAGAAATGGCATCCACAACTGTGTAATCCCGAACTTTGACAGATAGAATCCCGCGGCATAGCCGCCCAGCGCTGTACCCAGGCTGCCCATCATGCGGATCGAACCATAGGAGGTCCTCGCCTTGCGCGCTGCCGAAACAGCATAAGAATCGGCAATCGGGCTTTGCGTAGCCTGAAAGACTATGGACAGGATATACACCATTACGATCACTAAAAAATACTTAAAGCTATAAAAAAAAGAAAGGCAGGCCGGTACAGATATGCTGAGAATAAGCACTAGCTTCGTCTGCCGGTAGCGGTCCACCAGCATGCCCCAGACAGGCTGCACCAAAATGGATAACAGCGTTCCTATCGACATTAGTGCGCCAACCACTTCAGCCCCTACCCCCTGATGAACAAACAGGGTTGTCAAATACGGATTGAATAATCCACCCGCGAGGCCTGACAACAAATACACCATACGGAGCTTAATCAGCTCCATTCTGGCTTCCAAAGATATTATCGCCGCGTTCTCCATGTGGCATTCTTCCTTTATTGTTGTATTCGCAAAAGATAGACCTCCCGCCTGGCTTGAGGTCTATCCGGATGGTTTTATGGAGTGAGCGGGTCCAGCTGCAGTGTGAAATTCATCTGTGAGTCCCCGTCTTCTGGACGGTACAAATAGATAATCTCCAGCAGCTTTGCTTCCTGATCCCAGTAAATCACAGGGTCTGGAGCGATTGCAGACACCTTGCAGCCCAGATTAGGCAGCGCCCAGATATCAGGGGTAATCTCCGTCGATGCAGGGGAGAGTCCAGGTCCGCTGATTTCGAAATAAACCTCGATCTCCACGTCTGTATTCAGGTGAACGTCTACCGAAAGCCAATCCTTTTGAACCGCCGCCTCAAAAATCATTCCCCGCAAATGGCTGTTCCAGCCTTTGCCCTTCTCCCGGCGTAGCAGCCGCAGGTAGCATTTCTCCCCGTCAGCATTCAGCCAGTGGATGGTCGCCGGATGCATCTGTCCGTTCGTGTTCCGGCTGCCGGACATCGCTCCGATCATCCGCTTGTTTTCAATCCAGGCAGCTGCGGTGCACAAATTGCGGTTCTCCCCGGGTTTATCCCGTTCACAGAGCTCCCGGAACTGTCTTTCGGTCCGGCGGTCTCCGGCATGCCTCTTGAACTGCGGCAGCAATTCTTCCGGAAGGTCCACACCCACCATTGCAATCAGCGGGTCATGGCTGGTCTCGCAATTCACCGCAGTCATATATTCATAGCCCTTGCCTAGCGCCAGATACAGGAAGACACCGATAGAGCTGTGGCCGACCAGTTCCATCTCATAGGCCCGCCCGAAGGGGCCGGACAGATTCTCCAGAATCGGATTATAGAACTGTGCGATATTCGCCCAGAGTCCATGCTCAAGCTTGCCTCCGGTCTCGCGGATGACAGCAGTCTTGCCGTACACCCTCCACATCCCCAGCACGGTCAGATCGACACCGTAATAGGTAGTCGTATTGAACTCCGCCAGCGAGTTGAATTCCCCGTAAGCAGACAGCATATCTGCCGCTTCCCGGTCCGCATGCCCCATCCAGGCAGCATCTGCAAAGCGGTATCCGTAGTAGTGGGTGATGAAGATATGCATAAGCACAATATTGGAGTTCATGGGAATGGCATCGGAGAACCGGCGGTCAATCGAAGCACCCACGGCTTTCCGCATCGAGTCATCCATACGGCGGACTAGAGCCTTAGGCATCAGGGACTCGAATTCATCCAGAATCACCGCAAAGGTGCAGGCAATGAATTCACGCCAGTTCGGATCATAGCTTTTCCATACCGGCGGCAGCACCTCATCTACCGCGTTCCGCAAGGCTTGTCGGATTGCCTTATCCTCGAGACCGGCTGCCGCCAAATTTCCTTGCCCGGCCAGTTGGCCGGTTAGTTTCTTGCCAACCTTCTCCACCGTCTCACTCAGAAAGAAGGCGAAGCCTGGGGCGAACTTTTTCCAGTCATAGTTGCCCGCAGGGGGTGAACCCGCCTCTGGTGAAGTGCGGAAGGTACCGTGGTAAATTTCATCCGGACAGTCGAACTGCAGATCCATCACCCGTTCCAGTACGCCATATGCCCGCTCTGCATCACCAGACGCATTTCGGATCAGTAAAGCCAGTGCATAATGTCCGCTGCTGCGGGTATTGTGTTTGTCCGGCTCTTCTTCGTCCCGGAGCAGCTCCATCGCTCCGTCGTAGAGCGGGTCCATCATTTCAAGAGATTGAACCAGCAGGAACCGCTGCTGATCACTAAGCCGTTCGATCATGGCCTCAGTCATGTTGTGCTCCTCCTTCGCTTTAGCCTTTGACTGCTCCGACCATCATTCCGCTGATGAAGTAGCGCTGCAGGAACGGATAGACGATTAGAATCGGAAGGGTTGTGAAAATAACGCTTGCTGCCTTCAGGCTCTCCGGCATCAGCTTGTTCATGCCAAGACCTTCCTGCTGCATCAAATCGCTGACCTGATTATTCTGAATCATCTGGTACAGCTTGAGCTGCAGCGGATAAAGGTCCGTATTATTGATGTACATCAAGGCATCCTGGAATCCATTCCAGCGGCCTACGGCGTAGAACAGGCTCAGTGTAGCCAGCGCTGGAAGCGACAAGGGAAGAATAATACGGAACAAGGTCCCCAGATGGGTAGTCCCGTCAATCTCCGCCGCTTCTTCCAAGCTTTTGGGAATGCCGTTCAGGAACGAGATCAGAATAATCATATAGAAGGGACTGATCAGACCCGGCAGCACCAGCGCCCAGACCGTATCCAGCAGATGGAGATTACGGACCAGAATGTAGTCGGGAATAAGACCGCCGCTGAAGAACATCGTAACGACAATAATCAGCATGAACCATTTTCGTCCCCGCAGATCCCTTTTGGAGAGCGAGTACGCAACGGCTATCGTCATGGCCATAGACAGTGCTGTAGCCAGAATGGTCAGAAAGATCGTGAAACCAAGGGAACGGATCATGGACATATCGGAGAACACCTGGGTGTACGCTTCAAAGCTGATTTCCCTGGGGAAAAAGCTGACCAGTCCCGCCATAATCGGACGGCTGGAGCTTAAGGATATCGCAATAATATGAATAAAAGGCATTAGGCATAGGATCACAACGAATGTTATTAGCAGGATATTAAAGACATCGAATATCCGGTTAGCTGCGCGTTCACTCATTTTTTTCTCCCCCTCATTCTCTGTTTATTCCGGCTCTGGACTAGAGTATGCTCTCATCCGCCAGTTTCTTGGATGCATAGTTCGATGCGAGCAGGAAGAACAGCCCTACCAGTGCTTGGAACAGGCCTACGGCTGTTGCCAGTGATATTTGACCGGACTCGATACCGACACGGTATACAAAGGTACTGAGCACCTCGGAATAATCCCGGACAGCGACATTCCCGATAATGAACGGACGGTCGAAGCCGATGGAGATCATGTTGCCCAGATTGATGATGAGCAGCGTAGCTATAGTGGTTTTGATGCCTGGCAAGGAAATATGCAGAATCTTCTTGAACCGGCTGGCTCCGTCTACCTCTGCTGCCTCGAACAGCTCTTTGTTGATTCCGGTCAATGCCGCCAGATACAGGATGGTTCCCCAGCCCGCGCTCTGCCATACGCCGATTAGAAGGTAGGTGACGAGCCAATAGTTCTTGTCTGATAGAAAAGGAATGGCATCTAGACCCATACCGGTCAGCAGATTGTTAATGAACCCCGATTGGGTCCCGAACACCTGCAGTACAATGCCTCCGATAATCACCCAGGAAATAAAGTGGGGGACATACAGGATCGTCTGGGCTAGCTTTTTGAACCAGGTTATTCTGAGCTCATAGAGCATGATAGCCAGAATCAGAGGTGCGGGAAACGAAACGATCAGATCCAGCAGATTGAGCATCAGCGTATTGCGCAGTGCCTTGAAGAAGTTGTTGTTCTGGAACACTTCCCGGAATACATCCAGGCCTACCCACTTACTACCGCCAATCCCCTGAAAGAAGTTAAAGTCCTTAAAAGCGATCTGCACCCCATACATGGGTCCGTATTTAAAGATGATAAAGTAAATGACCGGCAGCAAAAGCAAACTATACAACTGCCAGTGTCTGCGTAAATAAACTGAATTCCTCACAGCCTTCACTCTCCCTCTTCCGTCCTGCGGCAGCGGATGGCAGGGAAGCCGGAAATGGCTCCCTCTACCGATACTTCGCCGTCATTCAGCTTATTTTATTTGGAGCTCATTTCTTTGTAAGCTGCAGTACGTTCGTCCAGAATGGCCTGGCCGCCGCTAGCCATATAATCTTTGATCATTGAATCGTAATTGCTGTCGAACTGATCCGGCTTAATCATAGTCATTTTTACGATAATTTCCTGGAACTTGTCAGCCAGTGCTGTACCGTATTTCGCTTCCGCTTCGATCGGGTGATCGAATTTCACAGGCTGAATGTTGTCTGTATTCGAGATTTCCACCGACTTCTTCATATCTGCCTGATACTTCTCTGGTGTCTGTGCAATATAAGCCGCTTCATTCTTGGCATCGTCTCCGGCATATTTACCATTAACAATGATGGCAAGGTCACCGAAGTTGTAGATCCGGTCCATCGCTTCCTGAGTCGCATCCGGTTTCACTACAGGCACACCGTCTACAAGTGTATAGTTCTCATTCTCTACACCGAACTGCATGTCGAAGAGGTTCGTACCCGAAGCCATCCAATCGAGATATTTCAATGCGGCTTCAGCATTTTTGCTGGATTTCGGGATCATGACGTACATAGCATTTGGCGCATATGCCGGCTTGGCATGTTTGCCCTCCGAGTTAGTGAATGCATCAACAGGTGTGATCACTGCGCCAGGCACATTGGCCTGCAGATTTTCGTACCCGCCATTTGCTGAGAAGTACAATTCACCTGCATCCTCTGTATAGAAACCAAGCAGACCGTTCTGCAAATTCTGCCATAGCTGCTTCTTGTCTTTATCGAGACCGAAGTCTTTGCTTATAAGGCCTTCGTTATACAGCTTGTTCATGAATTTCAGACCCTCCTTGAAGCCCGGAAGCAGCGTTGGATAATCATTGGAGCCAAGCTGCTGGGTCAAGGTATACTTCTGCTCATCGGTGAGCGGCTGGACGAAGGACCAGAGAAGCGGCTCATATTGAGCGGATGCCAGACTTACACCAAATGGAATCACCTTACCTCCGGTATTGCCCGGGTCTTTATCCTTAAATGCTTTGAGTGTCGTGTAGAGTTCATCTGTTGTCTGCGGCACCGGCAATCCAAGCTTGTCCAGCCAATCCTGGCGGATGTAACCGGCATATTTGCCCAGTACAAGTCTTCTGCCCGGAAGCGCGAATTGCTGTCCTTTATATTGTCCGTAGGCTAACGTGTCCTCGCCCAGAAATTTCTTAAGGTTCGGAGCATTCTTATCCAGCAAGTCCGTAAGATCTGTCAAACCGCCCTGCTCGGCATACCGGTTGAAGGTTCCTGAATCGTAGGTGAACACAATGTCCGGCACTTCACTTTGGCTGGCCATCAGTACATTTAGCTTCTGAATTTCTTCCGAACGCGGCACCGGCACGAACTGGACATCAATATTGTTCGGCTTGCCAAAACGTTCCTTCACCAGCTTTGTCAAATAACTGTCGGTGATGGTGTAGCCGGCGGGTGAGTTCCCCCGGTCGAACAACTCTACTTTTAATGTAGTAGGCTTGGATGAATCTGACGCCGCATTCCCGCTGGCTGCATCCTCCTTGGAAGAACATGCGGATAATAGCATAGAGGAGATTAATACGACCGCCACTGTGGGACCTGCCCATTTCTTAGACCATCTTGTTGTCATTCTCTCATCACCTTTCCCCTTTTGATGTTATTTAACATGTCATCGAGTGTTTCACCATTGGTGTTTGACGCCTTCGATGTCACCTAGTATTACATACGAATGCAAATACGCACAATAAACCATTTTCTGTTGATAAATACGGGGATTCATGCGCTATATATGTAGGAAAACATAACAAGTAAACAATAATCGTTAAAGTAAACTGCATTCCGCACACCAAAAGGATGCACATCCCGCCTGCACTTTTCCCTATTGTGTGCCCGCTCTGGAGTACTTATGCCAGTGATGTAAGGTATTTGCCCACCCCATCCCATTAGTTCACACAGTTCAGGCCTTGGGAAGCACAAAAAGCCTGCCCGAAGACAAGCTGCTTGATGATCTTTTAGAATGAAAACTTCTGTCCTACAAAAAAGCCAATGGATACAAACAAAACCGTCCAGACAGCCGCTCCAATACAGCATAATAAAAAATACTTTTTAAACGGCATCGTCGTAATTCCTGATATGTATCCGGCCGCATGTCTTACTCCAGGAATGAAATAAGAAAAAAAGATTGTCCAGACTCCATATTTTGCGAACCATCTTTTTACCTTCCGATATCGTTTGGGAGTCAATCCAACCCACTTACCGCATTTGTGAATAATACTGTAACCCAGCTTTCTTCCAATGGTATAGCTGATGGTCATCCCTGCTACGGACCCGATAAAACTAAACAGTATCACAAGCACATAATTCAACACATGTACAGAAGCTAAATATCCAACAAACACCATTAGTGTCTCATCGGGTATGGGAAGACCTACTATTCCGAGTGCGAGCAAAACTACGATTGCCGCATAACCGAATTGTGAGATGAATTCCGTAACCATCTCCATGAATTCACTTCCTAACCGTTATCTTTTTTAATGATGGAAACCGGATCCGGCTAATCATTAACAAAGAAAGGGCGCCAATTAATGCAATAATCACAGGCGGCTCCATATGATGATTGGGAACCGAAAAGAAAGATAGAATCACTCCGGCCGCTGTAATCGGCAACCCTGTAAATTCCGTACTGGATGCAGATACATTAAATCGGGCTAATCGGAGAGCACCACAAATGATAAATACAATAGCCGCAGCCCCGCCTCCCCCACGCAAATCACCTGACTGGTGCAGCAGGATCAGAAAAACAGGCGCAGCCCCAAATGAAATCAGATCTGCCAATGAATCGAGCTGCTTACCGAATTCACTCGGACAATTCATTAATCTGGCTAACAGACCGTCAAGCACATCAAAAAAGGCTGCCAGCAGAATTAGAAAAAATGCAATCTTATAATAGGCTTCAATCGTAAATATCAACGAAGCTGCTCCAGCTCCTAAATTGAATACAGTGCAAATCGAGGGTATCCATTTCCATATCATGATGATCTACTCCTTCTAAGAACCTTACTTATCTCCAATCTCTTGATGAAACTTATATCCTGCACCGATGACCGTACGAATATAACTCGATTCATACCCAAGCTTCGCTCTCAGTTTCTTAATATGTGTATCCACAACCCGATAATCCCCATCAAAATCTATACCCCACACCCGATTGATGATCGCCTCTCTGGAAATCACCACATTTTCATTATTCATAAGCAGTAATAACAGCTCATATTCTTTCGGTGCCAGCTCAACCTCTCTGCCATCCACCTCCAGTTTGTGGGCTAACGTATTTAACATTGCGGACCCGAATTTCATCATATGCCCTTGCGGCTTATAATTTTCAGTTGCACGTTTCATAAGCGAGTTCGCTCTGGCGATAAGTACCTTGGGACTAAACGGTTTGGTCACATAATCATCTGCTCCAAGCTCAAAGCCATGTACCTTATCATGATCGGCTGATTTAGCTGTGAGTATGATGATGGGCACTCCTGAGCGGCTGCGAACTTTCCGGCATACTTCAAACCCATTCATCTTAGGCATCATTACATCGAGAATGATTAAATCCGGGTAGAACGAATCGAAATTATCTAACGCATCCTTTCCGTTCTCTGCTTCAATAACCTCCCAGCCATCCTGAATGAAATAGTCTGATATAATTTCCCTGATTCGGGTCTCATCTTCAACAATAAGAACTTTCTTGCTCATCGCATTCCCTACTTTCAATCTTGTGACTAGCGTTTAATTGCTGAAATGGATGATAAAACGGACCCCATTCTGCAAATTTTCCACTTCATAGTCGAAGCCGTGCATGCCCAAAATCTGCCCGGCAATCGAAAGGCCCAGCCCTGTCCCACCGGTCTTGCGGCTGCGTGAAGGCTCTACCCGGTAAAACCGTTCCCAAATCAGATGAAGCTGATCTTCTGGTATGGTCTCACCAATATTATCAACATAGAGCTTAGTACTGGTGTCGCTATGAATTTCAATGGTAATCACACTTCCTTCTTCGGCATGACGAATGGCGTTCATAATCAAGTTGATAATGACTTGTTCCATCCACTCCTGATCAGCCAGTACATGCAGTTCATTCACAGGCACAACTATAATCTCCAGTTCCTTCTCCTTGAGTAAATACACCAGCTTGTCAGCAACTTTCTCCACCAGTTCACTGAGCAAAAACATCCGTTTCCTCAGCACTATGGTTCCTGACTCCAACCTCGCCAAATCCAGCATATCCTTAATTAGCATCTCCATCTTACCCGCTTCTTCGATAATGACTGACATATAATGCTCGCGTTTATGTACATTCACTCCATCCTGCAAGCCTTCCGCGAAGCTTTTGACAATACTCAGCGGAGTCTTTAATTCGTGCGAAGCGTTGGCAAAAAAACTCTGCTGGAGCACTTCGAGTCTCTGTTTCTGCTCAATATCCTCTAGCAATTTGACATTGGCGTCTTTCAGTTCACTTAGCGCACTGTCCAGTTTCTGCGACATCAGCAGCATACTGTTCGACAGGCTGCCTAACTCGTCATTTTGACGAATGGGGGATACCGCCGTAAAGTCGAAGTTAAGCATCCGCTTCGCCATCTGATTCAGGGCGATCAGCGGTTTGGTTACTATTTTTGAGAAAAACAGGGATAAGATGAGAATCAGAAAGAAGCCCCCAATTCCCAAATAGATATAGAATTCACGAAGTGCATCATTGGTATCGCTAATTTCCTGGATGGAGGTAACCGAGAACAGGATTTCCAGCTCTCCATTATTTTTTAACAGAGGCTGCAAAATGATAACATTGTTCGTTCCACTCCAGGATTCAAACCATGGGAACTGCTGCATCTCCATATGGTTCAGCCGCTTCTTTAATTCACCGGATAACGGGAATGTCTCGGACAACGCCTGCATGAGCAGACCTTGCCGCTGATTCCAGATTTTAAAGTAAGGCAGTTCAATATTGCTTACCGTCCCTGACACCTGAGAGGAAACCTCTCCCTCCTCCTCACCGATCACTTTAGAATCCGGTATGTACATTTTTTCGGGATAGAGCACGCTGGTATTCTCTTTCCCCCGTTTCTCTACCTCACCCCAGAGCGTGATCCGATCCCCTTTCTGAATATTCGCAGCTCTGAACTGGTCTCCATGCAGAGTCATAAACAGGGATAAAGAGACCATCATTTTCTGACCGTCATCCTGCGTGATAAGCATATGGTAAGGATCATCAACGACCACTTTTCCATCGATATCTATGATTGCCAGTTGGCTTCTGTTCCGGGTCATGAATTTGAGTATTTCACGGGAGAGCTGATCGGAGCTCCACTCCTTACGGGTATAATCAGAGGCAAACTTCGCCAGATGCTGCTCCACCTTATTTAATTTATGATTCTCGTAAAAGTCATTGAAGAGCAGCAGTTGCGAGAGAATGATCATCATATAAAAAAAGGCAAAAAACAAAACAGTTATCATAAAGAGTTTGAACGTAATACTCTTGTTTTTCATAAATTCTCCTTGTACTTCAACTCTATAAATCTATTATACCTAATTGGTTTGTTCGCTATGTGTCCAAAATAAAAAGCCCTTCAGAATCGTTTGAAGGACTTCTTCCCACAATTTCGTACCCTTTTTGGAGCGTTCCACAAGATCGACGTCGGACAATTCAAAGATAGATTTAAGCAGTTACTTTGGCCTACACCACTTTTACCTGAAAGGCTTCAACACTGACTTGATTCCCGTTCATCGTCAAGGCTCCATCGTAATATCCCCGGTCCCCGTTCGGCTTGCATTTATAATCCCCCGAGCATCCGCAGACGAAAAACTTGGTGGTGGCAAATCCAGGGTAGATATGGTCAAGCTTCCGGTAAAATAAATGTCCATGATGCGTAAAAATGGCGAGTACCCTGTTTCTTGCTTTTGGAGGGATGGCCATGAAAAACTTGCTGGTTTCCGACTGGCTCAGCACATGGCTCGGCTCCACAGTAATCCCGGCAATCTTCAAAGGCCAATGAAAATCAATCACATAAAAGTGCTTGTCATCCAGCTTCTTCAGCAGCGCCAGGCTCGCTGGACTGAACTGGCCCAACGCGCAATCGAGCCACACGTACTTCACTTTGCCTTGCGTTCCCGGAAAGTTCATTTGTCCGGACACAGCGCCCAAATATTTGGTGAATAACGGCAGGGTACTCGCCTCCCAATTGCCTATGGATGCTTTGTAAGGAATACTCCCAAGCGTGCTTAATACAGTGTCCTTGAAGTCCTTGTAATACGCATCCGCATGATTCCCATGATCCGCCCCCGCCTGGGCATTGTCGCCGCCGAATATCACAAACCCTGGTTTTACACCACTGACCGCTTTGGGCATAAGGGTTCTTAAATATGCCGGAGCTGTTCCCATATCCCACATGACTGTCCCCGATCACCGCAAAGCGGATAACCTGGGCTTTGGCCGGAGGAGTGGCTGCTGCTCGCTTAACCGCAGTTCTGGAGGGAAGAAGTCTTGCGGGGGCCGGTGAAGCCTTCTTTTTCATCATGTCTCGCCTCTCTCAAATGGTTTAGTCAGATATAATAGTATTTATATTCAATACTGAATTACATATCTTGGACATAAGAGAGGCTTTTCAGCGTTCGGATCAAGGAAGCTTCTGCAAAAAATCTGCAATTTGCTCCATATAGCCTTTGACCGTGATTTGTCTTGGCGCGAACAGGCTGATCATCACGGCCCGCAGCCTGGAATCCGCCGTACGGGTAGTCAGCATGGAGTGCTCTGCACCGGGAAAGACCTTGACCGTGAGCAAGGATGGGCTCACCTCTCTGCGGTACACCTCCTCCGTTTCCCTCCAGTCTACATTCACATCCTCTTCCCCCAGCAGGAGGAGTACAGGAGAGTTGAAGTGCTGCAGATCGTCAGTCGCATCCGCTCTGAAGTTCTTGCCCACGAAGGTCCAGCGGTCCCGGGACATCACATCCTCCTGATTCGCTGCTTTTACATATTCTTCGTACGTTGCATTCTTTGCCAAAAGCTCCTTGATCTGCTGTTCATACGCTATCTGTGCGGAAATTTCATCCCCGGAATAACCGTCCTTCGCCATTTGCATCCGCGTATTGTACTCCCCCTGAGTTAACCAGTTGATCGCTGGAGATACCAGAATACTGAAGGCAAGCGGCTCCTTCCCCGCAAGCTTCGGAATCACCCATCCGGCCTGGCTGGCTCCCCACACACCTATCCGAGATGGATCAATCATCGGCTGTGTTCTCGCCCAGGCCAGCGCCTGGCGTGCTTCTTCCACCCGGTCATCGATGCTCTGATCGAGCCAATTCCCTGCTGATCCGTCAATGCCTCTCTTGTTCAGCGACAGCGAAGCATAGCCCTGTGCAGCAAGCCGCTCCCATAGCGGCTTATATCCATCCCCGTGGGAAGCATTAATCGGCCCGTCACCGTGAATGAACAGCACAAGTCCCAGCTTACCGGAAGCGTTCTTCGGCAGGACAAGCGTACCTGTCAACTTGCCTTGGGGAGAGTCGATCTCAATGGACTGCTCCCTCATGTCAAAGCTGTTTTGCTGGAATACATACAGCACCGCGCCCGTACAGAGCAGCACAATAACCAGGAGTAATCTTCCTATTATTCTTTTCATAAGGACTCCTCTCCGGCTCTATGCTCTGTGGGTTCGAGCGGCAAAATCATATATTCCCATTTCCATTCACGAACAAGAACATACAGCAGCAGACGGTGCTGCTCCTCTTGCGTATGGAAGGAAAATTGTTCATATAGCCGCTTGGCACCTGCATTGCTCCCGGAGACATGGAGGCTCAGGAAAGTCCATTGCGGCTGGCAAACCGCATAAGCGTGCGCCCATTGCAGCAGCAGCTTGCCTGTCCCCTTCCCGCGATGCAGCGGATGGACAGACAGATCGGCAATATAGCATTCTCCGTCCTGCGGCTCATGGCTCAAAACGTGTAACGCTGTCAACAGCTTGAACACCTTCCACCTCCCGAACCGGGCCAGTTCCCGCATCTCTGAAAGTCTTGCAGATGGAGGTGCCGCCGCAGTATCAACGCCTGCACCCGGTTTCCACTTGAGGCACAGCGTTCCAATCACCGTTTCTTCATGTATTGCTACCACACGTTGACTCGACTGTTCTCCCGGAAAGGCATCCAGCAGCTCTTCGAACAAGAGAGCCAGATCGCCTTCCCCCATCCGGGTTAAGGGAGAAAATTTGCCGCTGAACGCGTGCACAAGAAGTTGGCTGACCTGCCGGTTGTACTTGGCCTGCATCGGTTCAATAGTGAAGGAGGATTTCATCATGCGGATACCATCCGCTGCAGCAGCTCGTAATGAAGCTTATCCTGACTGAACAGGGAGAGATACGATTTCTCAATGAGGATCAGAGGTCCTGCGGAAATATAGGCATGCTCTGCCGCATATTCGCCAAACCGGGCGATCTGTTGAGCCAGTTCATCCTCCCGGGACACCTGAAACGGGGAGCACAGATACTCTCCTGCAGCCAGCACCAGATCTACCGTTTCCGTGGCTTCCATGACTTCCGTGCAAAGTACAGCGGAACCGGTGCCTTCATACACATAATGAATGTCTGCTTCAAACAGATTAAGGGCAGGCTTGGCATACTCCGCAAGTTGTCTCGCCTGTAGGGCAGACTGTTCGTTAAGCTCGAACCACCACATCAAATTTACGGATTCCCGCCGCACTACCCGGTAAGCCGTAGTATCCTGGCTGAAATCATCGTGCTCATGCAGTACCTTGCCAATAAAATGCTCAAGCTGCTGAAGCCGGAGAATCTCGGATTGCGTATCTTCCAAAGAGTTCTGGAGCATTTGCCGGACCTCATCCGGCCCAAAGTCTGTCATACATTCCTTGACCGTCTGGACCGGCAGCCCCAGCTTCCGCAGCAGCATAATATGGGCCAGCCGATAGATCTGGTCGATGCTATACCTACGGTACTGGTTGCCGTCAGTATAAGAAGGCAGAAGTACACCCTTTTCTTCAAAATAGCGGATCTGATGCACCGACACATTCATAAGCTTGGCTAGTTCACTGATGGTGATCTCACTCTTCATTAACTTCACTCCCACCGTTCTGGATATCTGTAAAGATACACCTTAGGTCAGACCTAAGGTCAAGAGTGGAACATCCTACAGCCATTCCTCCGTCAAAAGCTTCTTTAGCAGTTCAACCTGCTCCTGCCCTAAGCGATCTATGATCTGCCGCTCCATCTCTACCTTAATCTCCAGCATGCTGCGGCATGCCTCAGACCCTTTTCCGGTTAGAGTGATATGCTTGTCCCGGGCGTTGCCAACGACCTGGGCGATCTTGACGTATTCTTCGGCAAGCAGGCCGTTGATGCATTTCTGTGCGCCCTGCCGGGAAATATGGATTAATCGGCTGACTTCCGAAATAGATAAAACAGTATGCAGGTCAAGCATGGCCAAAATATGAGTTTCGGTCTTATTAAGCGGGTAGCTGCTCCGCCCGTTCACCTCTTCCCGCAAAGCCTTATGCTTTTCGCTGATTAAGTCAATTAAATTCAGGTTTTGTATATAATCCTTCATCTGTTCGGGCCTCCAAATATACAGGTGATTTAAGTGTATCACTTTCAGGGAGTTTTTTGTCAACTTGGTTGACGATTAATTCGGGGTCTGTTACTATGATCGCAGTCACAAAATTATATTTCAAGGGAGTTTGGGCAATGGGAAAGAATAAAAAAGAGGCTTTGATCTTTACGGCAATCATGTGTACGTTAATGGTGCTCTTCATGAGCATTTATAATGTAGTTCTCTCCACTGGCTGGACCAGCAGCGTCATTACAGAGGTAGCCATCGGCTTTGTCCCCGCATTAATTGTCGGCCTGTTCATGGATGTGGTGGTAGTCAGCAGAATAGCCAAAGGAATCGCGTTCAAGCTCGTCAAACCGACAGATCCAACACTCAAAAAAGTACTTACCATCTCCTTCTTCATGGTCTGCGGCATGGTGCTATGCATGTCCTTATACGGTACCCTGGCACACTACGGACTTAGCGGCAACTTCTTCGCCCATTACTTTTCAACGGTGGGACTCAATTTCATCTGCGCGCTGCCCCTTCAGCTCATAGTAGTCGGTCCGCTCACCCGGTTCCTGTTCATGCGGATTTTCCCGGTGCCGGCTCATGCGGCTGCATAACCTGTAAGCTGTAATTAAAAGGTAAGTCAACATTCGAGATTAAGGAAGGAAAGATCTCATTGATTCATGATTACAGTTGAGTACGCCACACGTAAAAAGGACCTGGTTAGGAATTAATTAACCAAGTCCTTTTTTTGCGCCCAGCTCTACCATGCATACCAACTGATCTCTATCGTTCATCTCTGTACACAAGGATTGGGTTTGAATGGTAGATTTATTATTTAGAATAGGGTGTTATCCCCTTTGTATACAGGTTATCCATTAGCCCGAAAAATTCCTCCGGCGATAAATCCTTTTCCCGCTGAAGCCATAGACGAAATAAAGAAAGTGATGTGGAGATGTGAAACTCAATCAAGTAGGGCGTTATGGAATAGTTTGACGGCAAGCTTAAATCCAGTCTGTCAAGGGTCATTTCTCTTTTTAGGCGTTCTAAAAAACGAAGACTTCCATAGTCCCCCAAGAGCGCCTTAAGCACCGAGAGATGTTCCCTGTCTTCCAAACAATGAAGCGCATTCTGAACATTGTAGGTAGATAGCTCATTATTCGCCAATTCTTCTTTGATATAGCTCAATAAATCATTCTCAACAAAGTCTAACAATTCGTAAATATCCGTAAAGTATTGATAAAAGGTGCTGCGGTTATATCCCGCCTTATTCGCAATCTCCTGAATGGATATTTTTTCAATCGGCTTTTGACTATATAACTCACAAAAAACATCTATGAAGTTTCGTCTTGTTTTTTCCGTGATTTCGGGCTGCTTTTTCATTTTACACTCCTATCGAGAACAAGAATATCATCCGACAAATCATAAAAAACTGATGGTTGATCAAAGAATAATAAAGATCTATGATCACATTATACAACATGTTGTCGGATGATTAAAAGAAAATGCTGAAAAATAGGAGTGGTTTTATGTCAGCAAAACAAAATAGAGTTTTAATTTTTGGTGCAGGTGTTATAGGGAGCGCATACGCAATCAAATTCATTGAAGCAGGGATTGACGTTACTCTGTTTGCACGTTCTGACAGGTTCAAAACATTGAAAGAAAATGGCCTGCAATATTATGAAAAAGGTGCGGTTAAGTCTATAAAAGTAAATGTCATTGATACGCTTGAACATGATGATGTATATGATTTTATTTTCGTTACCGTCCGTTACGATCAATCCGAATCAGCGTTGCTGGCACTTAAAGACAATCAAAGCAAAAATATTGTTACAATGACCAACAATTCAATTGGATTTTCTTCGTGGCTGGATATTATTGGAGACCGGCTTTTACCCGCTTTTCCTGGTGCCGGCGGACAGATTAAAGAGGGGATTTTGTATGCCCGGTTCCCGCCAAAGATTCTGATAGCTACTAAGTTTGGAGAAATAAGCGGTGAAGTGACCGAACGTGTAGAAAACCTCGTACAATTATTTAAAACAGCAAAGCTTCCCTGCACAATTCATAAGGACATGAAATCATATCTGATAACTCATTCCGTATCGGACATTGCGTTGCTTAGTGTTCTACATGTAGGAAATAAGATAATCGACGAAAAAACAGTTAGAACCAGAAAAACGGCACACCAAATAACCCTCACTCTAAAAACGTATTTAAGGGCCATCCAAAAAGCTGGCGTTGCCATTCATCCTTCTGTATTTAAAATGGTGCTTATATTCCCAAATTGGGTGTTGGATTTGTTCTTTATGATCTGGCTGCGGACAAAAATGGTGAAGGATATGCTGCTGCCGGATTATGCGAATAGTGCCAATAAGGAAATTGTGCAGCTGAATAACGATTTATTGAAGTTTTTAAATCAAAATGATATCGATCTGGAAATACATGCTTAGTGATTTCCGTTCGTTCCAAATAAGCATAACCGTGCTGAGCTAACGGGAAACATTTTTTCAATAAAACAGCGGCAGTCAGGGACTTCATTTGTCGTCCCTGACTGCCGCTGTTTCTTTTATTAGGGGGCCATCTATTTGCAGGAGATGAATCCCAATCCTACTTACCTGCCAGTCTGCTCCTGACCGCTGCCGCAGCTCCGATGGCACCAGCTTGATTACCCAAGACCGCCTGCCTGATGATTACCGGTTGATGCGGAGTGTAACGGCTTACCCGGCCGGCAATTTCCTGGACATATCCAGCATTCTTCTCCACCACTCCGCCTCCGAGAATGATTAGATGAAGGTCCAGAGTGATCGTTATGTTCTTAATGACAACCGCCATCTGGTCATAAGACTTGTTCAAAATCTGCACAGCAGCTGCATCTTCCTGTGCCGCTGCTGCAAATACATGCTCCGCCCGGACCGGTCCGCTTCCCGCGATTTGCCGGATCAGGGAGAAACGGCTGTCCTCAAGCAGATAATCGGCGGCCTTCTGGCCAATCCCTGTACCGGACACAGCCATTTCAAAAGGCCCAAATTCACTGTTCTCCGAATCGGCAGAAGCAAGGTCTGCTTCCGGTTCAAGAATCAAGTAACCAATCTCACCGGCCGAAAATCCGGCCCCCCGGTACAGCTGCCCGTTCAAAAACATAGCTCCGCCAATCCCCGTTCCTACCGTAATCATCATAAAATCCTCAGAGCCGGCGGCGGCTCCGGCAGCATGCTCTCCAAGCGCCGCCATATTCACATCGTTATCAAGCACAATAATCCCCGGATAATGGGCTGCGATGACCGGACGGATATCTATGGCAGGCCAATTCAGTGCAGGGGCACTGGATAGAATCCCTGTGGATTCATTCATCACCCCGGGAAACCCGATGCCAATTCCGCTGAGTGAGGCAAGACCGCCTCCATTTGCTGCGCAGAACTGCCCCAATTCATCAAACAACCAGGCGAAGAACAGCCGGGGATCACGCGTAAGTTGCGTCTCAAGCTTATGCTGCGCCAGGATATTTCCTTCTTCGTCAACCAGGCATAACAGCGTTTTGGTTCCGCCCACATCGATTCCGGCACTATGAATGTTCATTCCAGCAACCCTCCAGATTCTATTGATTATGTCTAAAGCGTCCATTCTTCACGGAGGCGGCGAAAGGCAGCTTGCACCGCAATCTGAATGGCTCCGGTAACGACATCCCTCTCCCGGTGGCATGAGACTGCCAGGCGCGGTTTGCGGTCCAGCCCGGTTAACCGCGCTTCCAGCCGGTGAAGTAATACGTCTCCGTTGCTGCCAAGTCCTCCACCCAAAACAATTGAATCTGGAGCGATTACAGCGCAAATATTGGTTAATGCCTCTGCCAGCATTCCACTATACGCGTCCATTACGGACTGTGCCACAGGATCACCCTTTCTGACCTCTTCGAACAATCTCTCGGCAGAGATTCCGGGTTCAGAGCTGTAGGAATCCGGCTTCTTGTCCTGCTCCCCTGTTATAGCGGAGGTAAGCCTTAGAAGTCCCTTGGCAGAAAGAACATCCTCCAGCCTCCCGGCACTGAGCCTCATATTGGCTAATTCCCCTGCTCCTCCGCCCAGGCCGCGGTAGATTGCACCATCAATAATGATGCCTCCCCCGGTTCCTTCGCCTAACGAAAAGTATAAGAGTGAGCCCCCTCCTCCTGCGGCATCGCCAGTTAAGGAATGCTCCGCGAGTGCCGCCAGATTCACATCATTTTCAGTGATGACAGGGACGGGAAAAAGCCGGGTTAAGTTGGCAAGCTCCAATGTAGTTTCAAGGCCCTTCAGCGGTGAAACCAGCCTAGACACTTCACCGCCGGCAGGGTCCACGACCCCGGGAATTCCGATCGCGGCAGCCTTAATCCTGTCCCATGCTACACCGTATTCCTTAAGCAGCCCTTCCAGGCTTTCAACCAAAAAGGTCTGGAACTCTATATCTGTCAGGCTTCCTTCAGGCATTGCCAGCTGTTGGTACTGGACGATCTGCCCTCCCATATCAGCCAGCGCCATCCTGATCCGTGTAGCCCCCAGATCAACGCCGGCTACATAAAAGCAATGGGTATTGAATTCAAGCCAGGTTGCCTTTCTCCCCTGGGAGTTGTCGGCCCTGCCCGTCTCCCTGACCAGTCCACGCCCGATGAGATGAGTGATGGCTGAGGATACGGTTGGTTTGCTTAACCCGGTCTGACGGCTGAGATCGGCCCGTGATTGCGGTCCCCCGCCTATAATCTCATTCAGAATCAGCAATTCATTCAGATTGCGCATGGCTCTCGGCGTACCTGCAGATTGGTTTTTCATTGTTCATCCTTTTTGGTATAGTTAGTTAATTTTATTAACTAACTATACCTGCTAGCCCTATATTTTTCTAGCCCCCAAGAAAAGTATTTATTTCTCTTAGCTCCTTGGGGGTTTAGGTTCTTCTAATCTTTCACAAAAATCCCTCTTTCATCAAGCCATATAGAACAATATCACTCATCGCCTTAATGCCGGATTCGAAGCTGACCGGATGATTAGCAATATACTCATAATCCAGCAGCTTTCTCAGGGTTTCATTCAGCATGAGCTTGAGAATGACCGTGTCCACCTTCCGCAGCTCCTGATGGTTCATCCCTTCCTGCACCAGCTCAATGACACCATCCCAAATCGTGTCCAGGTGGTGGTTCACCTTCCCGTAGAGCCGGGGGTAATAACGCTGAAGGTCATCCATATGCCGGATAATGGTGCCTATCGAATAGGCATCAGGTATGTTTTGAAAATAGAGCCTGATCTTCTCCTGAACAGAAAGTTCTGCATCTTCCAGGATATCCGTATCCGATTGGGTAATTTCCGTAAACACAAAATCTATGGTTTTCTCTATCATTTCATCCTTACTTGAAAAATAGGCATATACGGTGCGTTTACTCGTACCCAGCTCTCTTGCCAGGTCCTCTGTCGTAAACCTCGTGCCTTTGGCGCCAAAACATTTTAAAATTTTAAAATAGACGTTATTGTCCATGCCCTTGCCCGTCCCCCCTTCCTCTAGCTTCCCGTTACTACCTTAACACTTAGGTAAGGATACGCGGAAGGGGTTTTACCATACGATATAAATAATACGGTTTTTTCTCTATCGTATCCGTGATCTGGTATCCCAGCCGCTCATATAGCTTGATGGCCCGGAGGTTCTCTTGCTTGACCGTCAGGGAGCATTTCCCGTAGTTGCTCAATCTGGCTTTTTCCTCTGCAAAATGAATTAATTTCGAACCGATTCCGTATCCCCGGCCTTCCGGCAAGGTTGCCAAAGCTCCGATGTGATATTCATCCGCTCTTCCCTCATTCAGGCTCACCATAGACCACAAATCCTGCAAATGCAGCAGCGAATGCTTGACGAGCTTCCATTTCCGCATTTTGATTAGCTCCCGGACCGTGGGCCACACCAGCTTATCCATCACCGATACCGGGTAGCAGGTAATCATCCCTATGGTTGTGTCATCCAGCCTGGCCTCAAAAGCATATTGATGGCTGAAACGGTTTTTTCCGAGACCCCATAATTGTTGTAATGTGCTCTCAATTAAGGTTTGATCTATCGATCCAACCAGCGGATAAGCCATATAATCCAGTGCCATACCCATCAGTCTGCCTCCGGACGCCGATTTGGGGTTGCCATTCATAATTGTAATATTATCCATAATAAACGTTCCTTTCGATTCCTGTATTTCGGTACCCATATGGTTTTTATAGTACCACAATACGTGAACCCATTCCCCTTGTCAAATAGCGCCTGTGTCACGTCCAATCACTCTCACACCAACATACATATTTTATGAATAGAACAAATACGTTACAAGGAGCTGATTACTGTGGCCCAGATTCTCGATTTCAGTAAAAGTGTTGCCGCCAGCTTCAGCCAGTCGATCTCGATCCCCATTCTTGCATCGCCTTCAA
The DNA here is from genome assembly GCF_001909045.1 of Paenibacillus sp. P3E. Lineage (NCBI taxonomy): Bacteria > Bacillati > Bacillota > Bacilli > Caryophanales > Paenibacillaceae > Paenibacillus > Paenibacillus sp. P3E. The sequence goes on from NZ_LVWH01000159.1 coordinate 28,751, forward strand.
GCAATACGCTCGCTCAATTCGGTTTGGCAACAGGGCAGGGAGGCAATGTGTGGCTGAGCGCGTCCGTCGGTGTCCAGAATACGCTGGGAAGTCCGGATTTGCTGTTCACTATTTTACGGGGAAGCACGGCGGTGTTTACGATTACGGCGAGTGCGCTGAATATCAACCAATATGACCCGATCAGCTTCTCTTTTGTTGACAGTAACTTGACCGCTGGCTATTTCGCCTATACCCTTACCGTTTCGCAGATGAATTCCTCTGTTCTGAACAGTGCAAATCTGGTAGGCCCCGTGTTATTTTCGGGCCTGTCCCTGGTGTGACTGTCATGACACAAATTATTGATCTGGGTAAAAGCATCCCGTCCAGCTTCTCTCAGTCCACCTCTTTATCTGTATTAGCTTTGCCAAGCAGCATCATTCTTGGACAATTCGGGTTGAATGTTGCCACAGGAGGATCGGTTCAGCTTGAAGCCACTATCGGTCTGCAGAGCACCGGCACTAATTCCCCGGATGTTATCTTCACTCTCGTACGCAATGCGGTGCAGATCAGCACCTTCCGGTCCAGCGGTACCGCTGTGAATGCCTTTGATGCGGTGAAATTATCTTATGTAGACTCCGGGCTGACTTCGGGTTACTACGCTTATGCAATAACCGCGTCTTCTGTATCGGGTGGAAATATCCCCAACGTCGTCGGGCCGATTGTATTTATGGGTTTATCCATTCTTTAACCCCCCTCACAGAGGGAGTTTTTCCTCTCTCTGTGTTATACATATTTTGGAATTTCGGCATAGGACAAAATGAATCCACATACTTTTTACCAAATGTCTTTAATCAGGCCGGAAGGAGTTCATGCGATGCCTTTCACAACGGGAGCGGTATACAATCCTCCAACAGGCTCCACCCATTTGGACCGGATTCAAATCTCCTGCTTAAACGATTCCATTATTTCCCCCATTAATCTCACCTTGCAGATTTTTCAGTTCCGTGGAGCGAGCTTCACACGTGTTGCTGTCGGAGAAACCCTTTTCCAGCTTAATCCCCAGCAGCTTGTTGCCCAGACCTATTCAGTTACGCTTGCCGATTATTATGAGGTCCAAGTCAATTTCTACAGTGCAGTAGACACCATTATTAACATCTTTGCGCTGGATGCGAGCGGAAACACTCTGGATCGGATTCTGCAGCCTGAACTTACATATATTGACCGGTTATCGATTATTTCTACCTAAAATGAGGTGATCCATTGGCTAACGTGAACATAACTGCCGCTTTGCCGGGGAATCATATCGAGCCCTCGATAGCGGTAAATACGCTGGACCCGAATATTCTGTGTGTGGTCGCGGTGGAAGACAGTACAGGAACCGCATTAACAGGCTTCTACCGTTCGATCGACGGAGGAGCAACTTGGTCAAATACCGTATTGCCGCAAGCACCAGGGTACATGAGCGCAGAAGCCCCGACAATCGATTATACGTTTCCCGACACATTCATCGTGGCGGTTCATTACTTCAATGAATTTATGGATGGAACGATTGCTACCTACACTTCTTTTGATAACGGAATAACGTTTAATCCCCCGGTCATTGTACAGCAAGGGTTTGGATTATATGTTCACAATGATGAACCTTATATCGCTGTTGACCGTTCTCCCTCCAGTCCCTACCGGGGAAATGCATATGTAGGCTATACGCCCATTTACGACCTTTCCCAGAACTCGGCTATCTTTTTCCAACGTTCTCTGGATCAGGGACTCAGTTGGGAACGGCCGCTGCGCATATCCGATCCCAGAGGCGAGCTTGACCGGGCTGCCCTTGCCGTCGGACTCGCCGGAGAGCTGTATGTCGGTTATATTCAGACCCGCTCCAACCTCCCGACGAATGCATATATCAGAGTATCTCTGGATGGGGGTGTTTCCTTCAACCCTCCTGTGATCCTGGGAGCTACGTTCATCGCCAGTACAGTTCCAGTGCCGAGTCCTCTGCCCGTGCCGAATTACGCGTTCCGGGTACAGACGAACCTCAGCTTGGGGACCGACATATCCGCCGGACAGTTCGGGGGGTTTGTGTATGCGGTCTGGAATGATTTCCGTCTGGGCTATGCGGATGTCTTTTTTTCCCGTTCTCCGGATGGATTGCTGTGGTCCTCGCCTATTAGTATCACAGGAGCACCGGCGGGCTCACAGAACTTCTCCCCTTCCATTACCGTCTCCCCCTCGAACGGAACCATACGGGTGATTTATTACACCAACCGGGTGAACGGATTTCTATTGGATGTTTTTGTCGCTGAGTCTTTCAATGCCGGCGTTTCCTTCGCCAATCGGCGGATATCCGATGTTTCCACCAATCCAAACGGCAATTCTCCCACGCCTGTTCCGCTGATTGGCGACTATATTACTGCAGCTACCAAATTCCCGGATACGCTGGCCGCGGTCTGGAACGATTCGAGACTGGGCAAGCAGGATATCATCTACGGAAATTGAGAACTTCACACGAATTTGCGCGTTAATTTGTGGGATCCAGGACATACTATGCCAGTAAGCAGAGACGGAACTGCCGTCTTTTGAAAGAAAAATAAAAGGCATAAAGGAGTATGTGTATGTCAGGGATATTAGGCGGAAATTCAAAAGATGAACCTATGCATTACGGAGAAATATACGGTGTATGGCAAGCTTCAATGGTTGCAAAGGGATCCATCTCCTGTTACCGCGCATATCTGAATCATGCGGGTGACCATGAGCTGAAAAAAATCCTCGGCACCTTGATTGATCAGGCTGAACTGGAAGTAAGCGAATGTGATAAACTATTGACAGATAACGGTATCGGCACTGCTCCGGCACTGCCTGACAGACCGCAGGTCAAGCTCGAAGACATTCCTGTGGGAGCAAGATTTACAGATCCCGAAATTGCAGCCAAAATTGCAGCGGACGTCGCCACTTCATTGGTAGCCTGCAGCCAAGTAATGGGACAAAGTATCCGTGAGGATATTGGGGCTTTATTCGCCAAGTATCACATGACCAAGGCAGCCCTTGGTGTCAAAATTCTGAAGATGACTAAAGAAAAAGGCTGGCTTATTCCTCCGCCGCTACAAGTGAAAAGACATGAAACTGTGAACGCCTAACAGCAGTAGCCCTTTCTATCCAAACCGGATAGAGAGGGCTTTTTAAATTCCACACTTGTAAATCCCCCGTAAAAGAAAGGCTTAATTTCCAATCCGGCGGCTACAATATACATATTCAAATGATTGGGAGGTCTTTTGTGAAGAACAAGGATTGGATTGTGAATTCTGCGGCAGAGCATAAACCTATTCATCTGGAGGGCCTGCATCATGTCCCTCACAGCAACTGGGCATACCTCTATGACAAGGACACCTTCCATTTGCGTGTCCGGACCCAGAAGGAGAATGTGAAGCAGGTCTTTGCCCTCACGGGCGACAAATACGATTGGAAGAACTATCATCATGAGCACAGGATGCAAAAGATAGTAACCGACCAGCTCTTTGATTATTGGGAAACGGCTGTAAAACCCAAAAATAAGCGCTTCTCTTATGCCTTTCGCTTTCATGCCGGAGAAGAGACCGTCTGGATGACAGAAGAAGGAATCTTCACCAGGCAGCCTGAACCGCCGGAGGGATACTTCGAAAGACCTTATATCCATGAAGTGGATCTGTTTAAGGCTCCGGAATGGGCCAAGTCTGCCGTATTCTATCAGATCATGCCCGACCGGTTCGCCAATGGCGACCCCGGAAATGATCCCGAGAGTATTTCAGCATGGGGAGATGCGCCTACGGTTGAAAGTTTCTTCGGAGGAGATCTTCAAGGAATCATAGACCATCTGGATCATTTGGCTGAGCTGGGGATCACGGCTATATATCTGACCCCCATCTTTGAAGCTCCAAGTAACCATAAATATAATACAACCGATTACAGGAAGGTGGACCCGAATTTGGGTGACCTTGCGGTACTGAAGAATCTGGTCCAAAGCGCTCATGCCCGGCAAATCCGTGTTGTGCTTGATGCCGTGTTTAACCATATCAGTGCACAATCATCCCAATTTCAGGATGTGATTGAACATGGACCACACTCCCCCTATGCCGGCTGGTTCCACATTCATGAGTTTCCTGTGAAGGTAACCGATGGGAAGCCCAACTATGAGGCGTTTGGTTTTTTTGCTGAGATGCCCAAGCTGAATACGGCAAATCCTGAGGCCCGGAAATATCTGCTGGATACCGCTGCGTATTGGATGAACGAAGTAGCTATTGACGGCTGGAGACTGGATGTGGCCAACGAAGTTGACCATACCTTCTGGAGGAACTTCCGCAGGCTTGTTAAAACCATCAATCCCGACGCTTTTATCATTGGAGAGGTGTGGAGTGATTCTATGCGCTGGCTGCACGGAGATCAATTCGATTCGGTCATGAACTATCCGCTTGCAAGGCGTTTGATTGAATATCTGAATAACGGTGACATTGACGCTCAACGCTTTGGAGCCCAGATTAGCAACCTCCTGATGCGTTACCCGCAGCAAGCCAATGAGGTATTGTTCAACCTGCTCGCGAGTCACGATACTCCGCGGATTCTCACACAGCTGGGCGGGGATGCAAGAAAGCTTAAGTTGGCTGCAGCCTTCCTGTTCACTTTTACCGGGACTCCCTGCATCTTGTATGGCGATGAAATCGGTCTTGAGGGGACCGGTGATCCGGATTGCCGCAAATGCATGATCTGGGAAAAAGAGTTCCAGAACCGGGAACTGTTCGAGTGCTACCGGTCTCTGATCCGGCTGCGCGTAACGTTCCCGGCTTTGCAGACAGGCTGTTTCCATGTCCTGAGGGCAGACCCGGGGGAACGTGCTTTTGTATATGAACGCATGGATGCGCATGCACATTTCGTCATTTCACTGAACCCCTCGGAACAGCTTGTTTCCCTGTCCCTTCCGCTGGAAGGAGCATTTCAGGATGTAACCAATAAGGAACAAGTGATTTCAACAGGAGGAAGCTTGCAGCTCCATCTTGAACCTTTCAGTTACCAAATTCTGATCAAGAGGTAAAAGCAGCCCCCGTCTGAACCGGAGACAGCGCGTGGGTATGGTCGAGATAAATAAAAGCGTTGTAGCGCTTCGAAAGGATAGAGGGTACGTAATTGCCCCGCTCCCGTTCCGGATGGTAGACCACACCAATAGCCCGGTGTCCGATAACCTTCTGGTCCAGTACGGTCTCTTCCTGACTGAACAAGAGCAGCTTGTCTTCTGCCCCATCCCGGTGCAGCAGCTCCTCCCAGCTGTTCTTCAGCGCTGGCGGAACCTGCATTTCCTCCGCTGGAGCTCCCCAGGCTCTCCCCGCAATGACCGTCCCCCGGTACGTCCCGAAGCCAACGGCATATACGGTGCTTCCATATTTTTCACGCAGCAATTGTCCTACATTGACCATCTGGTCCTGCGCCATATCGGTTGCCCGGGCATCACCAATATGAGTGTTATGCTCCCATACCACTACCCGGGCACCCTTACCATGGAACTCCATCAGCTTCTCCAAGGCTGCAACCATATGGCGGTCCCGGATGTTCCATGAATCGGAGTCATGACGTATCATCGTCCGGTAATAGGATTCCGCCCCCTGTACAGTCATCGCATTGAGCTCAGCGCTTAATGCATTCTCGCGGTCAGCCGGATGGGCCTGCTTCCACTCATCCTGAAGTTTGCTTAACAGCGAAACCACCACCTCCTCGCAGCCCTCTCCGTATAAAGACGCTGATATCCCATACGATTGCCCCTCCCTGCCGTAAGGTTCAAAGCATTCAAAAGCATGCATAGCCGCTTCCAGGTCCGGGCTGCCTTTAGAAGTGAGATATTTCAGGATTTCATCCATTGATTCCCAAAGACTATACATATCTATGCCGTAAAAGCCAACCTTCTCTGATTCCGGCCGCTCTTCATTATAGCTGCGCAGCCATTCCGCCAATTCCAGAATTTCGCGGTTCGCCCACATCCAGGAGGGCCATCGGGTATAATCGCTGAGGGCCTCCCTTGCTTGGTCTGCCGCATCCGGATACCCTTTGATATAGCGGTTAAGCGTATAGCAGGATGGCCAGTCCCCTTCTACCGCAATGAACCGGAAGCCTTCTTCTGCGATAAGACGTTTGGTTAGCCCGGCACGAACGCTGTAGAACTCTGAGGTGCCATGCGATGCTTCTCCGAGCAGAACATAACTTGCGCTTTTGGCCTCAGCGATCAGACTGTCATACGATTCATCGCTGCCCCAAGGCTGAGCGAGCTTCCGTATGGATTGCATAAGGGTTGAATCATTCATTCGCCGTCATCCTCCAGTTGTAATTTCATTTTTGGATTCCATTAGTTTCCGGTTTCCTCCACTCCTGCCCGGACAGGCAGCTGCCTCACATAGCGGTCCGACTGTTTCATCCGCTCCATAATATGGTCATAGTCTGCCTTGTAGGGAGTGATATTATCGATGCGCTTAAGCGTTCTGATGGAGGTCGCTTTCCCATCCTTGAAGCCTTCCTTGCCAGGAACAAAGAGCACCTCATCATTAAGAAACGAGCCTGTGGGCAAATAATAGCGCATGCCGATAATATTATGGTCTGTATTGACCAGATCCTGCCCAAAAGCCGTAAATCCTTCCGCCTTCAGATCAATGCCCATGATATTGGCTACTGTCGGAAGAATGTCGGTCTGGCCTCCGGTCCGGTCTATGATTCTCGCGCTGAGCTGTCCCGGCAGGTGAATCAGCAGCGGCACATTAAAGGTGCTAATGTGCTTATGGTAGGGAATGTTCAGGGCATCGCTGATCTTTTGAGGATTATAATTTTTCTTATTGAGCCCGAAATGATCCCCGTATACAACAACTACGCTGTTATTCCATAACCCGGATTGTTTAAGCTTATCGATAAAGGTCCCAAGGGCATAATCAACATAATGGATGGCTGTAAGATAATTTCCGAGGGTATTGCCGTCTAATGCCGCATTCAGCTTCAGACGTTTCCTGTCTTCCGGGATCGTATAAGGAGAGTGGCTGGAGGCGGTCACCAATTGGGCATAGAATGTTTGATGCTTCAGCGCCAAAGCGTTCAGCTTGTTGAAGGCTACGCGGTAGAGTTCCTCGTCCGAGGCCCCGAAACGGTTAAACTTTTCTTTGCGATAATAAGGCTGGTCATAATAGGGGTCGAAGCCCAGTGCCGGGTACAACTGATTCCGGTCCCAAAAGCTCACATCATTCACATGAAACGTATTCGCGGTATATCCCCGCTTATGCAGCAATCTGGCCAGACTGGGAAACTTCCGGTTCCCATATTTCGAAGACATGGGTGTTCCCCCCACCGGGTAGATGGAGGTATTGGCGGCGAATTCTGCATCCGACGTATTTCCACGGCCAATTTGTTGAAATATATAGGGGAAATATAAGCTTTCAGACGCCAGTTCATTCAGTACAGGAGTCAGAGGCTGTTCTTGAACAGATTGATTCAGCAAGAAGTTCTGGAAGGATTCCAGCTGGATGATAATGAGATTGTATCCTTGTCCCGCTCCAAAATAGGCTTTGTAGCCGTCCCCGCTCCGCATGGCAGCAAGCTGCTCCAGACCGGATTCAGGCTCCGCCCTCTTGTAGGAATGCCAGAAAATAAGCGCAATACTTACAAGAAATACTGTCCCCAGCATAGTTGCTTTCCGGATAGAGAACTTTCCCAAACGATTCGTCTCTCCTCTCCTTCCTGATCAGTTACCGCGCCCGCTGGCGTTGCCATGGATTCTTCATGCCTCTCCCGGATTTGAAAGGATTATTATCCTTAGGGTTTCCGCCTTCACTGGGCTTCACTGCGAACAATGTCAGCAGCCCCCCCAAGGTCCCGACAGCTGCCATCGTTCCGAACAATACCCAATGTCCTCTGGTCATTAGAAGGGAAACAACGGGCGGACCCAGAGCTACCCCGATGAAGCGCATACTGCTGTACAGAGACGTAATGGTCCCCCGGTTCTCCTTTTCGATACTCTCCGTAATCAAAGCGTCCATGCAGGGCAAAGCCACGCCAATGCCGATACCGCTGAGACTCAGGAATCCGACCATGAAATAAATATTGCTGTTGAAGCCTGTGATGACCATAGCTGCTGTCAGCAGCACCATGCCTCCGAATCCCAGCCATTTCATCAGCAGCTTGTTCTGGCCGATAATCTTACCGCTGCCATAAGAAGCCAGACAGAGCAGGGCCAGTGGAATCGCCAGAACGAAACCTTTGGCGGAGCCGTGAAGGTTGTATTTGGCCTCCAGGGTTTCCGATAAGTAGAATAACACTCCAAATGTTACGAACATGCAAATCCCGCCGACTGCAAAAATCGAATACAACCAGCGGCCTTTTTCATGCAGAATCTCCTTGATTCCTTTTAAAAACTGTCCCAGCGCTTTTTTCTCGGCCTGCCCTTCAGATTTTGGCTCCTTCACAAGAAATATCATTAGGACAAAGGAGACCAGACATAGAATCGGGATCGCAATAAATGGAGCATACCAAAGTACCGTTCCCAGATAAGCGCCTAGAATAGGACTAAGCACTTTGCCGAAGGTGTTCGAGGTCTCCACGACACCCAAGCCTCTGCTGACTTCTTTCTCATCCTTGAACAAGTCCCCGACAAAAGGAATAACGATCGGGAAGGCTCCGGCAGCCCCGATTCCCTGGACAAAGCGCCCGCCCAGAATAACCCAGTATGCAGTGGACCCCTCCAAAAACCATGCGGCGGCAACACAGACGGCCCCGCCTAGAGCAGCAATGATCAAGCTTGGCAGAATAACCTTTTTGCGCCCAAATCGGTCGGATAAATATCCCGCAATCGGAATCATCAGGATCGCTATTAGTCCGTAAACGGTGATAATCATACTGACCTGAAAAGCGCTGATCCTGAGCTCCCCGGAAATTTGCGGCAGAATAGGCAGCAGCATGGAGTTGCCTAATGTCATGATCAGCGGGATGGAAGCAAGTGCAACCAGAGCCCCTTTCTTTCCCTTCATGGTAGAACCACCTTTGTTGTTATTCACATGTTGATATTGTGGTTTCTTGCGCAGGAAATCATACGCTTTGCTTCCTTGGGAAATTTCCAACTCTGTGACAAGATGCAGAATAAACATGCGGCATCAGGGGAAGATACCTCACAAGAAAATTACTTTTTAGGGGATTTTCCATTTGTATTTTTATAAAGAAGGTCCAGTTCCGGGACTTGCTCCGTGGCGTGTTCCTGGAATAAATTGCTCATGTCAAACTGCTTTCCAATGATGTGGCTACGGCAAACAAGGCCTTGTCCTTGTAGCAGAGCAGACTCAAAAAGGCCCCCGGTTTTTTCGGCGGGCCTTCATTTGTTGTCCTATAACCAGTCCTTACAGAATATGCTAGCTACAGAATAGAGTAAGGAGGGCGGGCACTATTAATGTATTCATAGGTTATATTTTTTTGGGGCTGTCGCTTTCAGCACCGATTGGACCGATTAACGCTGCACAATTGGACAAGGGTATCCGGGGAGGATTTATGCACGCCTGGTTTGTCGGGCTTGGAGCCATAAGTGCAGATATCATTTACATGCTTCTGGTCTATTTCGGTATTATCCATCTGCTCGATGCTCCATTTGTCAAAGCGTTTTTATGGTTATTCGGATTTTTTGTGCTGGTATACACAGGAGTGGAGAGCATCAAAAATGCAGGCATCATCGAAGCCTCAGAAATGAGAAGCAGTGAGGCCTCCCTTTCCAAATCCTTTCTGGCCGGATTCCTGATGTCTTTATTCAATCCGCTCTCCATCCTGTTTTGGCTGGGCATTTACGGCTCCATCCTGGCAAAAGCCGCCAGCGAGTATCCGATGCATCAGCTGCTGATGTACAGCGGTGCTATTGTACTGGGAATTCTGCTCTGGGATGTGTCCATGGCGGCAGCCTCCAGTGTCTTCCGTAAATTGCTGACTGCCCGTGTGCTTAAGGCGATCTCAGTGCTGTCGGGACTTTCGCTGGTCGGCTTTGGCTTCTATTTTGGGGTACAAGCCATGCGGCTGCTATTTTTTCATTAAAAGCTTACTTTTGCGCATACGCATGCGGATGCCTTTAATTTTGAACTGCGGGCCTCCATCCAGTCTCTGAAACTCTTCTTCCAGTTTCTCCGCAGGACGGTGTCCGGAGGAAGAGGCCTCTCTCTTCTTGCGTACCTTATGCACGATAAGATCACTTGCCGCGATCAGGGCCACCAGCAGCAGACTGATGTAGAAACCGGGCCGGCTGATCTCATGGAAAAGCGTCCCGGCAACTGCCGCACCAATAAGCACCAGACCTGTCCAGCGCTTAAATCCGCTTATTTTGGCTGGCTTGAGCAGCTTCCCTGATGACAGCAAAATAAAAGCCCAGTTGTACAAAAGCATTAATCCGGCAGCTGTAGTGATGTATTCATATACCTTTCCCGGCAGCAGCAGGGACATCACTATCGCTGCGATTAGTCCCACGGAGATCAGACACATGGCCAGCAAAGGATATTTACCTTTTAACTTCCGCGAAAAAAGCTGTGGCGCATCCCCTTCCTGCGCAAGGGTAAGCATCATCGATGTCACCGCATAGAGCGAAGCGGTCATAGTCGAGAATCCGGCGATAATCAGCACACCATTGAACAGATGCGGTATAAAAGCCAGATGATCACTGGCCAAGGCAAGCACAAACGGACTTTCCTTGGGATTAAAAGCATTTAGGGGCACCATGGTCACAACGAGGCCAATCGATACAACATATACCGCAGTCAGCAGCAGCAGCATCACTTTTCCTGCTTTTGGCGCTTCTTCAGGCTTGTTCAACCGGTAAGACATAATACCCAGTACCTCAATACCGCCGTAAGCATAGAAAGCAAAGATAAAAGCAGACCACAGGCCAATACCCCCGGCCGGAAACAATGCCGTATACGTAAGCGGAAGTTTAGGTGTATATTTACCGCCCCCGATCCATCCCGCCAGCAAAGCCGCCGCCAGCACCATAAACATCAGAATGGCGGCCACCTTGATGACAGCCAGCACATTTTCAACACGGTCAAAGCCCTTATTTCCGAAGAAAACAATTAGCAGACCCGTTAAACCAAAACCTGCAGCAAAGATCCACATCGGCACGTCCGGAAACCAGAACCGGGCAAAGATCGACAAAGCCGTAAGCTGGCTCCCCATAATCAGCAGCTCCGAGAACCAGTAGACCCAGCCACTGGCAAAACCCGCCCAGCTTCCAAAGGCTTTTTTGGCATAGGAACGGAATGATCCTTGCTCTGGATGATCTGCCGTCATGCGTGATAACGCATCAAAGACTACATAAGTTCCGGCAGCAGCTAGAAGGTAAGCCAGTAAAACTGCGGGTCCTCCTATGGAGATTGCCAGACCGGAACCCAGAAAGTAACCGGTACCAATGGTACCCGCAACGCCGAGCAGGCTAAGCTGCCACCATTTCAGTTTTTTGTCGTCTTTAGCATGACCGGAAGCTTTGTCCAAATGAATTCAGTCCTCACCTGTTTGGAATTTTGAGACGCTTACCGTCTTTAGGCTACCCACACCTTTTCAATTTCATTAGGTGGACAGGCATTTATCATTCCAAACCATGATGCTATGATGTACGCAGGAGGAATAGCTCTAATGGACACTAGCAAATATGAGAACCTTGTTCCGAAAGTCTTTCTGTTCGTTGACCGGAGATGTTTCCCGGACTGGGAGATTGGCCGCAGCCTCATTGATTTTCATGATCTGACATTCATTCTGGAAGGCCAGGCAGATTATTATATCAACGGAGAGAAATTCACTGTAAAAGCGGGCGACATGCTCTATGCACCTCCCGGCAGTATCCGGGAAGCCCGAACCTGTAAGGAATCTCCGATGCATTCCTATGCCTTTAATTTTTTCTGGGAAGGCCCGGATAATCCTATCCGACTTCCCTTTGAGACGGTAACCAGGAACTGGAGGACCAAAGAGATCCTGGAAGATATCAGGGAATTCTCGCATGTGTGGATGGGCAAACAGCCTTTGTACCGGATGAAAAGCCGGGCCATCTTCCAGTTGATCGTATACCGGCTGCTCAGCATCGCCCACCATCATCAGACGCCAATTCTTGATCCTAGAGTACATAAAGTAATGGCCTATATCATGGATCACTATGCTGAGGATGTGACGATTGCAGATTTGGCTCAGGGGGTCGGCCTCAATCCTGTCTACCTGGGCAAGCTGTTCAAGCAGAACACGGGCTTAACCTGCAAAGAATTTATGAATAAGGTGCGGGTGAATAACGCGGAGATGATATTGTCGGCAGGCGGTTTTAATGTGTCGGAAGTTGCGGAGCATTGCGGATATCATGATGTCGCTTATTTCAGCAATGTCTTCAAGAACATCAAGGGCTATCCTCCGTCATCCGCCTTAAAATAACGGAGGACCCCGGGCCGGCCGGGTATCCTCCCATGGCTCCGGCAGCCCTGCAAGACTAATGTCTGCGCTGTCCTGTATAAAAGCTCTCTTCCGGCCCCAGATACGAATAGGGCAGCGGAGAAGCGCACAACACCAGCTTTTGCAGCACCAGACCGGCATCCAGTCCGTAGAAACGGAGGGTATGCATGCCTTTTGACAAGGTATGACGGGTGGCTGTGGTATGAATGTTATCCATCACGGCGCGGCACCACGGCTCATTATCATGATTGCCGCCCTCATAGCCCACCGGCAGGGTATCTGCAATCACCGGCTTTTCCCCATCAAAGCCTGCCGCATATGTCAGTCCGCTGGTCATGGACAAGTTGTTCGTCGGCGCGGTATAGGCGGTCAGGGTATAATCCCCGTCCTGACCGAGCAGAATCCGGTACTCCAGATAAGGTGCCTGCTCCGGCTGGGCAAAAGATATACCGTCCGGATACATTTTTACCGAAGATAAAGTGCGTCCGTAGTTTCCGATAATCTTCCACTCGGCCCCGGACTTCGACACGCGGCTTATCGCATGCTCCGCTTCTATCGATACGACATGATGGGCTTCAATAAAAGTCATGGGCGGCACATCCTGAATGTCGGTCCACTCCGTGGATGCCTTCACCTTCACGGTTTCTCCGGCACCTGAAAGAGTGATTTCACCGGAGGCTGCCCCGTATACCCTGTCCCAGTCCACAGAAATTCTAAGTGTCTCCCCGGTAACAATCCAACCTTCGGTCTTCTCCAGCCTGATCCAGTCCGCGCTGCTCTTTGCTTCAAAGGCAAAGCCTTCTGCTCCGCCATTACTGATAGTAATGTCATAGCTCTCTTGCAGCAGATTTGTAAATACCGGAAGGCTGGCCATCCCCGAAACATAGGCCCGCTCAGTACCCTCCACATCAACGATCATCTGAGGTCCAGTAGCAGGAACGATGGTGCTCACATCCGGGTACTTCCACCCTTCCGCATCCCAGTTGACATACCCCACATGAGCCGAGCTCATCATCCCCTGCCATTTCCCGCTTGCCATACCGCTGTTATAGGCCCGTTCCAGCTCCTTGTCCCGCCCGGTCGCTTCATGAACGAGCTTCGCATAGATATTGGCAAGCACACTGCCCCGCTCCAGGTAAAGGCTGTTCAGTCCCGCATAAATGTTCATCTTCACCACATTAGCCGATGCTGCAGCAGGATAATAGACAAGCTGATAGTACGCATCCTTATGCGGTTCCGGGATCCGTTCATAAATGGCTTCTGCCGCCTGCTCAAGCTCTATGGCCTGTTTCAGGACCCGCCCGGCCTCATGGTAATGGTGCAGACTAAAGGTTGCAGGGGTTATGATTTCCGGTTTGCGCCGGCCGTTCATCCGGGTGTAATCCGATAATATCTGCGTAATTCCTTCCACCGTTTCTGCTTCCAGGGCATGGCCGAACTGCTGCTTCACCCACCGCCCTGTGTATTCTGCAGTTCGGTTGATTGCCCCGGTTCCCCAAGCGTCGAAGTCATACGCCAAATCCAGAAAGTACGATATCGGCAGCTCCATAGGCTTCAAATCCCCAACATTGACGATCCACACCTCACGGATGCCGTAATCGAATGCCATGGACATTTGCTCCCAGACCTTATCCAGCGGAGTCGTATTCACCCACTCATAGGAATGGGGACCCCCGTGATAGTCGAAATGGTAGTACATGCCCCAGCCTGCACTGCGGTGATGCTCGTGTACCGCAGGGATTTTGCGGAGATTGCCGAAATTATCGTCAGCCAGTAGAATTGTAACATCCTTCAGAACATCCCAGTCCTTCAGGCCTTCCACATCGGGTGTACCGTACCAATATTTTTCCACTTCTTTGTAGACTGCCAGAATTTGCGGGGCATGCTCCAGATGATATTTCTTCAATAATCCTTTCTGCGTACGGATAATATCCTTAAGCAACTCGATATTCTCTGCATCGGAGCCCTCCAGCGCAGAATCACTTTCTCCCCGCATGCCTAGCGTGATCAGGTTATGAAAGTTTTGGTTGCGCTTGATTCCGTCTTCCCAGAAATCTGTGATGGCCTGTCTATTCCGGGCAAAATCCCACAGGTTACTTGTTCCGTACTCCTTGTATACCTTCTGCCATTCACTGCCTGCCCGGAACAGCGGCTCATGATGGGAGGTTCCCATGATAATGCCGTATTCTTCGGCATGCAGGGCACTCGCGATTGGGCTGCTTTTACCATTCAGGCTGAATTCAGCGCTCCACATGGCCGGCCATAGATAATTCCCCTTCAGCCGGAGGATCAGCTCAAATACCTTGTCGTAGAACTCTTCATTAAAGTCGCCAAAAGCCTGAGTCACCCAGGAACCCAGAGACGGCCAGTCGTCATTCAAAAAGATGCCTCTGTATTTTACAGAGGGTTCCTTGGAGGTAGTATGGAGCAGACGGGTTGAAAGCGCCAGCAGCGGCTTCTTCTCCGGGACCACATCTGCCCAGTATACCCAAGGGCTGACACCTATCTTTTCAGAAATCGAGTAGATGCCATAGATCGTCCCCCGCTTATCGCTGCCCGCAATAACGAGCGCCTGCTCCACTCCCTGAACCGGGTGTTCTATCACCTGAATCCGGTAGCATTCCCGCTTGCCCTGAATGGAGGATACATCCAAGGTTCCGTCTGCAATCAACTGGTCAATCAGCCCATTTGTGCCGATCGATCCGGCGATGATGGCGGTTCCATCCAGCTCTCTGATTTCTGTACAGATGTCCGGCTCCAGTCCGCACACCAGTGCAATATCAGCGGCAAAAGACCCGGCCACCCGGCGCAATCCGGCATAATCCTCTCCGCTGGGGTCAAGGTATATCTTGGCTGCGTTCCCCTCCTTCACAAAGGTAAATTCCTCAACAGTTATCATTACAATGTCTCCCCTTTTATCATGAGCTATCGCTTCCATTTTTATATAGGCACATTATATAGGGAAAGCGATTTCAGGCTCCATGGGCAAACTAGCAACTTTTTGTAATTACTAGACAGAAGTTTACACAAAAAAACGGAGAACCCCCACAAGCACATCTCTCTTGTCAGGGTTCTCCGTATAGCTGAGCTTCACGCCTATATATCCATATCTTTGCCTGTATAATCCACGAACATGAAGCGGCCTTGCGGTGCAACGCGCTGCTCGATCAGGCGGATAATCGCCCGGATACGCATGAGTGAGGCTGCCCGCTTCAGATGAAATATTGATAATGGAAGGCTGACATGCCTCAACCCTCCCTGTGTTTGTAATGTTTCCACCATAGTTTGTGACCAGTCTACCATACCCGTACTGTGAAAAGGCTGTAAGCATGGATGGTAACGCTATCAGAGGTATTTATACCTCTCATTCCGACTGGTAGCCCATTTTTGGCCAGATCAGAGGTATTTATACCTCTCATTCCGACTGGTAGCCATTACCATAGCTCGTTATCTATAAATGAATGAATATATTCGTAACGGCAAACTCTATTGCTGCCATGGGCCACCACGGGTCTGAACTTCCCTTTTTCACATAAAGAATTCATGTGTTTTTTGACTGTGCGCGGATTCACTCCAAGTTCATTCACCAAGTCAACGGGTCGCAAGAAACCGTTCCAACGGCTTGCCAACCGCAGAATCTCCCTCTCCAGCCTAGTATACTGGCGGCCTTCCTCATCAGTACTCTTCAATAAACATGGAGTAAGCAACGATTTGAATAAAGAGATAGTCAGCTCCGGCATCGATTCCAAATCATCGTAGGGAACCGCGACTACACGATAACCCGCAATTTGCAGATAAGTCTCTCTATTTATTTCCTGCCGGTATCGGGTACGGTCCGTATTTTGCACATGAGGCCCGTACCCTTTTATCTCAATGGCAAACTTCACCTGCCCCGGCTTCCATACCAGATCAACAAAATAAGGCCGGCCGCGCCAATCCAAGACCTCATACTCCGGATGAAGATTATCCATATGACCAAATAGGGGCCACCATACCCTCTCCACAAACATTTGCTCTCCATGCCGATGCCCGCGCTCCAACCGGTCCAGACGTTCCCCTGTTCTCCGGTTTTTATGGTACTCCAGCCATTTATGATGTTCTTCGGCAAATCCCATTTTCTGACCTCCACCTCTGCACAAAAAAATCCCGCACCCCAATATGCCATGGAGTACGGGACGTTCTTCGTCCGTTTTTTTAGATTATAGCGTTTCGTGTTTTCCCTCGTCAATGACCTCCAACGTTGTGCTATTTTTTATTTTATTTACTTTTTCAGCAAATAGCTCAGCTCTATACTTCGCGGGGTAGTGCGGCATAATAATCCATTAATATTGGAGAGGAGTACCACCTTTTTGAACCCATAGCTTTCATACAATATGTTCTTTATATACTCCGCCGGTTCTTTGGCCATTGTCTGTGAGATCACTATGAATTCGCGGTCAATTTGTGGATGGTGCCGCAAGTTGCCGAGAAGGGTGTCCTCCAGATTACTGGATATTCCATTCTGGATATGGAGCTTGGGTTTGAGCTTCAGCGGACTTATGATCCTGTTAGGCAAACCATATATATTCCCGGTTGGATTGACTTTTTTCATCCGATCCAATATCAGCTCTTCCCTGACTGCAGCGCGGTGTTCGTCCAGCTTCTGCCCGAAGGAAGCCCATGTTCTCACCTTCTTGGCAATCCTGGCTGCCTGCACCATCATCATTGCTGTTCCTGAAGAAAAACATCCGGAATCCACCACAGTGACCTTTCCCTTGGGGAAATGTTTGGCCGCCGCTTCAGCATTTCTATAAGAAGGAGAAATTTCAGCAGACATGCTTATATACACCACCTGATCAATCCCGCCAACGGATGGAGTAAAGAGCTGTATGAAATCTTCTACCGCTGGAGCGGCAATACCCGGCACTTTCCCCGTCTCCATGACGAGACTGAGAATATCTTCGGTCTGAATATCCACAGTATGCCTATAAATCTGAGCGTTGTTAAAAACAACATAAACCGGAGCGATGCCTATATTCAATTGTTCGATCATGCCTGGTGGTAGTGTGGTCAGACTATCCGTGAAAAGATGTAACATGTTTCCCCTGCAATCCCCTTCTCATGTCTATATTTGTCCGCCTTATTGAGCGCGGAGTGAGGTAATCTGTCTCGCTAAATAGGCAGGCGTATACGGCATGTCATTGCGCAGCCAGGCAACGATAGTACCAATTAAGGCAGCTGAGCCATACCAGACGGCGATATCCTTTTGAATCGTTACATTCGTTTGGCTGACACCGATCTCTTTTTCGTTCACACGTGCTGAAATCATTTCGGCCATCAGACTGAACAGGCGGTCCGTAAAAATCGTACTCCGCCTTGATGTAAAGACCACTTTGTAGAATTTTGCATTCTCCGCGATATGCTTCAACAGGCTTTCCAGAACCGGCCAATCCTCCTGGATTCCCGTCTCCGATTTCCTCTTGTAGTTGCTGTGCACTACCTGATTAATGTCCTCGACCATATCATCTGCCAGCTTTTCCAGCATGTCCGGAATATCCCGATAATGCAGATAAAAAGTAACACGATTAATTTTGGCCCGCTCTGCAATGCGGTTTACCGAGATTTTCTGGACATCCATCTCTTCCAGAAGTTCAATAAGGGCATTTCTAAGCAATTCACGGGTGCGGAGTACACGGGGATCTGTCCGGGGGGTTGTATTTTCCATCTGCTAATCTCCATCCTTTACCTTTGAATAGGCAAACTACACTTTTTAATAAACTGTAGTTTTTCATTCCGAAAAGCTACAGTTGGCTCGAAATCGTAAACTAATGAACACTTTTCCGGAAATCGTTGCTTGCTTGCATGAAAATTTCATCTATAATCATCTTTATACACTGTAAACTATACAACACTTTGTAAATTTAGTCTATGACCGGCGATTTGAAAGGATGGAGTAAAATGAGTAGATCGACAGAAGCAATAGGCAGTTCCGTGAAAAAAGGACCCATTTTATTTATTATGATCTTGGGTGCCTTTCTCGCGACACTGAACCAGACGATCATGAGCGTTGCTGTGCCCGAATTGATGCATGATTTCAATATCACAGCTGCAACGGCTCAGTGGCTAACCACCGGTTATATGCTCGTAAATGGTGTTTTGATTCCGATTACGGCCTATTTGATGCAGCGGTTCACGACCCGTGAGCTTTTCCAGGCCTCGATGTTTATATTCTTAGCCGGAACGGTCGTATCCGCCCTCGCGACGAGCTTCCCGGTTCTGCTGACCGGGCGTATGATTCAGGCAGCCGGTGCCGGCATTATAATGCCGCTGCTCACCAATGTTATTTTAGCCCTTTTCCCGCGTGAAAAGCGGGGAGCTGCCATGGGAATGGTAGGATTGGCGATTATTTTCGCTCCAGCGATAGGACCCACTCTGGCCGGATATATCCTGGAGCACTACTCCTGGGAAACCATGTTCTACGGAATGCTGCCGCTAACAGCAATTGTCATCATCTGCGGGTTCATTTATTTGAAGAATGTATCGACACGCTCGTATCCCAAAATTGACATGGTCAGTGTCATTCTCTCCACCATCGGCTTCGGAACCTTACTGTACGGCTTCAGCCGTGCCGCCAGCGCTGGATGGTCAAGCGTGGAAGTCCTCCTGTCTTTAACTGCAGGCGTCATATCGCTGGGCTTGTTCACCTGGCGCCAGCTGGCTTCGAAGGACCCGCTGCTTGATCTGCGGGCTTTCAAATACAACATGTTCTCCTTGACTACGGTTATTAGTATCGCGGTTACTATCATCATGTATGCGGATATGATGCTGCTGCCTCTGTATCTGCAGAATGCACGCGGCTACACAGCGATGGAGTCCGGTTTGCTGCTGCTTCCCGGCGCACTTATCATGGGACTGCTTATGCCGGTCACCGGCAAGCTGTTCGACCGGTTCGGGGCCAAATGGCTTGCCGTCATCGGTCTGCTGATCACCATTCTGACAACCTTGAGCTTTGTGAACCTGACGGATTCGACCAGTTACATGTACCTGGTGTTCATGTCCACCGGACGCCGGATCGGGATGGCGCTGCTGCTCATGCCTATCCAAACTTTAGGGTTGAATCAATTGCCGTCCAAGCTTAACGCGCACGGCACCGCTATCTCCAATACCGTAAGACAAGTGGCCGGCGCCGTCGGAACTTCACTGCTCGTCACCGTGATGACCAGCCGAACCACAACACACATGATGGATATGATGGCCGCTGGTGGTAAAGGCGCCACTAAGGAGCAAATGATTACTGAAGCTTCCATCCAGGGTATCAATGATGCCTATCTCGTCATTGTGGGCATTGGTATCATCGGCTTACTGCTCGCCTTCTTCATCAAACGTGTGGGGCAGGAATCCGGTCAAGAACCTGAAGTACAGCGGAACAAGGCTGTTGCCGGGAAAGCCTGAGCAGAGTTGATATCGATCAAATCTGTACGCCTCAATCTTAAGCGGATTCGATCCGCTCATTCGCAAAAACCCCTTCCG
This sequence comes from Paenibacillus sp. P3E, assembly GCF_001909045.1. NCBI lineage: Bacteria > Bacillati > Bacillota > Bacilli > Caryophanales > Paenibacillaceae > Paenibacillus > Paenibacillus sp. P3E. Next base: position 48,680 of record NZ_LVWH01000159.1, read on the forward strand.
CCATGCTTGGCGGAAGGGGTTTTGCTACAGAATTGTACTGTTAAAAGCCAGAGCTTAATTTCCACTTTTGACGCATTTTATCCGTTTGAAAATCCTCCAATGTAAGTTTAGAGCCATCCTCGGATATAGCCAAAGCCATATTATGTCGGACAGAGAGTATGGCAACTGATCCATCCTCATTCTTGTTGACTATCCAGCGCTGATTATTATAGCCCAGATAAGGATAGAGCTGTAACGTATTATGCTCCGTGTCCAGATCAAGCGCCTGTCCCGAGGACGTACGGATGGAATAGGAGCCTGCTTCATCTCCGGTTGGCACAAATACCCATTTTTGATCCGAGGCTTCATTTGCACCCTGTACATTCACTGCTTCTCCATTCACCAGATTAGCTGTATAAATAGATTTCTGGAATGCTGCGTTCACCAGGCTTGATGTCATCAGGTTCGCCGGTTCTCCACCGTTCATATTCACATTCTGATATGATGCATATCCGCCAAACACATGAAGTCCAAAATGGCCTTCCGCAAATGTTCCGTCCTTCAGATCCATTATTTTCAGCCCTCCCACATATACCACGATATGGGGACCTTCTGCCTGTATCTTTATTTTATAGGTTTGACCCGGCTGGATGAATGTTGGGACTTTCGCCAGTACCTGCCGCTCTTCGAATCGTCCATCGATTTTGTAGAACAGGCGGACAGCTTTCATGTTAGGGTCCAGATTCAAGTAATAGCCACTGCGGCCATCCTCACTGGCACGGAACAGAAGTGAGCCTGCACCACCGGATTCGCCAAGCTTCATGTCGGCTTCATACGTAAAATTACCCGCCTGCTCTTGGGCAATATCATTCGCATCGCTGGAATATTTGCCGCGGATTCCATCCCGGCCTACGATCCATGACGCCATGGACATGTCCTTGCTCCAGCCACTGAGATTGGTATGAAACTCGCCGCCGAAGACTTTTACCACAAGGCTGGCAGATGCCTTTCCATTCGGAGTGGATACCGTAATGACGGCCTCCCCTTCTTTCTTCGCCTGAAGGGTTGCTTGGGAATAGCCTGCTGCATGAATGCCAGCCACCTCTTCATTGCTCGACATCCACTTCAGCGGGTGAACACCGTTGCCCGGCCCGTTCTCTACTGTCGCCTGCAGCATCCTGTTTTGCCCGATCTCCATTTCAAGGTCACCCGTATTCATTGCAATCCGAGTAGCCGAAACGCTGTCTGAATTCCATACCGATCCAAGCTTATTCACTTTCAGCGAAACCACCTTCACCATGCCGCCTTGGGTATAGAAGCTCATTGCCCTGCTGGCCGGATCAGGAAAAATGACTTCAGAGAAAACCACCTTTCCCCCATTAGCAAAAACCTCAATGGAGGATTCATCCACCAAAATCCGCAGCTTGATCCGCTTGTTCTCCGGTGTCATTGCCGCTTGATGCCTTGTACTAAAGAGGCTGGAGAAATCCGTTACCCCGGAGGCCGACCGGTCAACGAATAATTGGCCTTCACCCACCCTATAGCCGACAATCGTCTTCTGATTTGCCCCCTCGCGCACGTTAAAACCAAACTCCGATACTTCACTGCCGTCCGGAATCTCCAGTTCAGCTTCAATTTCATACGCACCTGACACCAAGCCTTTCAGCAGGTTGGGAGAAGAAGAACTGACCGTCTTATCAGCTGTAGTGAACAGACTGCTGCGCAGAAGCTCCATTTCCTTGACCGGACTCTGGGCGAGGCGAAGCCCCTCATGAGTCATGACCAGGGTAACCTCTCTTGGAACCGTCAGCTCTCCCTTCCAGCCTGAAGTCGGGAAAGCGAACGGATAATCCCAGTTGGACATCCACGCCAGCATCACTCTGCGTCCATCCGGCATGTCCGAGAAAGACATGGATGCATAATACTCTTTGCCAAAGTCTGTCCTCAGCACTTTTCCTGCCGGGTTATCATTCACGAATTTACCCTCAGCAGTCAGATTCCCTACAAAATATTCCGAATCCGAACCTCCTGTTGCCGGATTTGCACCTGTACTGATCATGAGAACCCATTTCTTCTCTGATGTTCCCTGTACGGTCAGCGGGAATAAGTCAGGGCATTCCCATACACCGCCGCGAACATAATTCCCATAACCCCAATTATCGGTCAAGGTCCAGTCCAGCAGGTTGGTTGATGTGAAAAAACGGATATGATCGCCACCGGACACCACCATCACCCAGCGATTATTCCCGTCATCTCGGATCACCTTGGGATCGCGGAAATCCCAGCCTCCCGGGTCCTCTCCGTTCTTGCCGGGGTTCTCAATCACAATCGGCCGATCCTTGGCATATTCCCACGTGCGTCCCTGATCCATGCTGTAGGCAAGACCAATACGCTGGTTGCCATTCGGGCCATCCGGATTATAGGAGGTATAAAAGGCAATCAAGCCTTTACCGCCCGAATTCGTGAACAAGCCTGATGCATTGGTTACATCCGCTATTGCAGCTCCCGACCAGATATGCCCGTAATCATTCCATGGAAGTGCAACCGGCAGGCGTTTCCAGTTCAGCATATCCTTGCTGACGGCGTGAGCCCATGTGCCTCCATCCTGATGGAAAAGATGGTATTCCCCTTCGAAGTAGACCAGCCCGTTCGGGTCGCTGGCGGAACCGCGGTTCGGCGAATAATGATATTGGGGACGGTAGGTTTCATTATAATAACTGTTAGCCTCCGTAAGATACGTATTCTGAAAGTAAGCGCTTCCCATTTGTACAGCAAGTCCGGCGTTTCCGGTTGAATACGAATTATCCGATACATCGATTGCTGCCGGAGTATATCCGTCCAGGAAAATTTGAATCCGGCTGCCCTTTGCCTTGACTTCCACTTCATGCTTCGCGCCCGTTTGGCTCGAATAAGCTCGCTCTGAGCTTGCAATTGCAGTTCCGTCAGCTTTCGTCAGCTTTACACGGACCTGATTCCCTTCCTTCACAAGTGTGGCTTCATAGCCACGGGTTCCATCGGCAGAGGAGCGGAAAGCAAGCGCTGCAACCGCATCAGAACCCAAAGAGATTGTTCCTTCGTATACAAAATCAGCGGCTTGGTTGCTATAGATTCGCTGTGCCTTACCTTGTTCCACAGACGTTCCTTTTAAGCCTCTAAGGTCAGGCTGCCACTGTCCTTTATTTACAAGCACTGTACCCAGGTTTCCTTTCAGATCGCTAACGGTTATATTTTGGAACAAGGCAGACCCATTCCGGACGTGCAGTCCAAGACGGCCTGTATGGTATGCACTGTCCTGAATATCAATCACAGGCTTGTACTGATCCCCCCAATACACCTTCAGCGAGGTCCCTTCGGCCTTTACCTTGAGATGATAAATCTCTCCTTCCTTGAGGGAAACCTGATGTTCTTCATTTAATCTGCCTGCCCCACCCGCCGCATCTTTTATACGGATCGTACCGGACTCTGGTGCAATTTGCAGCATATATGAATTCGATCCATCTTCATTCGAACGGAAGATCAAACTAGCCTCCGCTTTCATATCCTTGATCATGACGTCGGCCTCATACAGAAAATCATCTACCACCGTTTCAGAGATGGCCATCACGTTTTCCTGCGGATCAGATGTCAGCAGAAGTCCATCTGCGGGTTCTTCCCACTTGCCGGTTCCTTTTACTTGCCAACCCGTCAGATTTGTATTTACATTGGTAGCGTTCTCAAAAATAGAAAGACCCTCCTTTTCCGCTTTTCCTGTGCCACTCTCTGCCAGTGCAGCCCCGCCTGTATCAGGACTAGCAGCGTAAACTCCTGAGGAAGCCATAATGATTCCTATAACCATCAGAATGCATAGAAATGCTCTGGGTTTCTTCTTCATCTTTTGCCCTCCATTTCTACTCTACGTATTCTTCCACCTTCCATTCATAAGTAAAAAGCTGGCCAGCTACAGAGCATAACTGGCCAGGATACCTATTGAGTTGTTATAAAGTGGAAGCCTCATTATTCCATGCTGCAAGCCCCAAGGCCAGAGCCCCGCATAATCCCGCCTGCTGGCCAAGACCCGGTGACACAATATACTCATCGATGTGTTGCAGAATAGCACTTGAACTGACATAACCGTTCAGATTGCGGAGCACAGCCTGCCGGATCAGCGGGAGCAGCTGCAGCTGCTGCATCACGCCGCCACCCAAAATAATTTTGTGGGGAGACAGAAGTAAAATGGCATTGGTTATCGACTGGGCGATATAGAAGGCTTCCATTTCCCAAGCGATATGGCCGGGAGGCAGCTCGTGGCCCTTTTTCCCCCATCTGGCTTCTATGGCAGGACCTGCCGCCATCCCTTCGAGGCAGTCCCCATGGTAAGGGCACACGCCTGCGAATTCATCTTCAGGATGCCGTCTGGTCAGTACATGCCCTCCCTCAGGATGTACAAGACCATGTATGGTTTTACCTTCCGAATACACGCCGACACCGACACCCGTGCCCACGGTATAGTACAAACAGCTGGATAATCCTTGCGCAGCACCCCATTTAGCCTCACCATATGCGGCTGCATTGACATCGGTATCCCAGCCGTACGGAACTGGAAAGGCCCGCCGTAAAGTCCCCAGCATATCGTAATTCTCCCAACCCGGCTTAGGGGTTGTCGTAACGTAGCCGTAAGTCGGACTCTCCGGGTTGATATCGATCGGACCAAAGGACCCCACTCCGATCGCCTCTACCTGTTTGTCTTGAAAATATTGAATCACCTGAGGGAGAGTTTGATCTGGATGCCCGGTCGGAAGGCTGAGCCGGTTCAGAATTTTCCCGCTTTCATCCCCAATCCCGCAGACGAATTTGGTTCCACCTGCTTCAATTGCTCCTATACGCATCCTGTTAACCCTCCGATTGCTGGTTATCGCCATCCGCGGCAGGCAGATTCAACTTGTAGATTTCCAGTGAAAGGAACGGGGTCTCTTCATTTTCTGCAAATGCAGCAACGCCCGCTGATTCAGGCTTAGGAAAAATAAGATCCGTAATGACCGCCTGACCTCCATTGCTGAACACTTCAACCGAAGTACGGTCCACAAAAATGCGCAGATCATTGATCTCACCCGGTGCCTGTAGTTCCGCCGAATGACGTCCGGGGAACCACTCATGGAAATCTAGCCGTCCTGAAGTCTGACGGTCTACATATAGCTCTTCTGCCTTCGCATCAATTCCGATTACGGTTTGTTCTCCAGCCCCGGCTCTTACCTTGAAGCCTGCAGACATACCGCGGGTGAACCTCGCAGCGATCTCGTAAGCATCAAGCTGGAGATCGGCTAATGAAGCGTTGATTTCCTGCACAGTAACATCTTTGAGTGAAAGAACAGGGGTGCGGACCACCTCCAGTTCTTTGACCGGCTTCTGAACGAGCAGGATTTTTCCTTCTCTGGATTCAAGGTACAGCTCTCTTGGAAGGGTCATCGCCCCACGGAACTCTTCTGCGGGTGTCTGTCTGGCATACATCCAGTTGCTCATCCAGCCGATAAACAGACGTCTTCCGTCTTCTTCAGGCACATCCGACCAGCTTACCCCTGCGTAATTGTCCCTTCCATAATCAAGCCAGCGGACGTGCTCGGAATCCTCATCCGGAGTAAACACTGCTCCATCGAAATCGCCGGTGAAGTATTGTGTTCTTGAGCCTTCCACAAAAGCGGGGTCTGCTCCAATACTCACAAGCATCACCCATTTGGTGTTCGCTGTGTCTCCATCCACGTGCAGCGGGAACAAGTCAGGGCATTCCCACACACCGTCATGTGACCCCGTGCCCTCACCAAATTCACTGGCAAAGGTCCAATGGATCAGATCTGGAGAATGATACAGGCAGACCGTTTGACCGCAAGCGACGATCATTACCCATTGCTTAGTCTCCTGGTGCCAGAACACTTTTGGATCACGGAAATCAATGAAAGTATCATGTTCAAGCACCGGATTGCCTTCGTATTTGGTCCAGGTTCTGCCGTTGTCATGGCTGTAAGCGAGGCTTTGACGCTGAACGGCCGGTTTCCCTTCCGGCATGTCAAGGTGATGCGTAAAGATGGCTACCAGCCCTGGCTTATCTTCAAAAAATCCGGTCGTATTGTTCCAGTCCACAACAGCACTTCCCGAGAAAATCATGCCCAGCTCATCCGGAAAGAGTGCGATAGGCAGCTCCTCCCAAGTAATAAGGTCCTTGCTGACGGCATGGCCCCAGTGCATGCTACCCATGGTCATTCCACCCGGATGGTGCTGGAAGAACAAATGATATTCTCCTTCAAAAAAGACCATTCCGTTCGGGTCGTTCATCCATTTGGCTTGGGGCGAGAAATGATAGACACCCCGGTATTTTTGTTTTGTAATAGCTGACATTATGGCTCTCTCCTCTACTCCACTATCTATTTTTTATTTCTTCGTTGCTCTGTCATAACCGCCTTGTTTAATTTTCAGCCATTCCTGCAGGCCAAGTCGGTCCAATTCCTTCAGATAATCATCCCACTGTTCATCCACTTTGCCGTTCTGGTACCACTCTGTACGCATTCTGAGAACGTAGGCGAACAGATCCGTTTCAATCGTCGTCAGGCGGTCCAGCTCTTCAATCGAATTAAATACGCTTGGCATTACGTTCTCTGCCTTCATCTTCGGCGCCATGATGTTTTTGATAATATCTAATCTGCCCTTGGCATCATCCGGCATGGTTGTATATTTGCCATAGTAGGAATCAAGAACGGCCAGAGGCCCGCCGATACTTGTTTTCTCGCGAAGCTCAACAGGAGCGGCACCTTCGAGCGGCAGATGCGTCAGCATGCCTTTGGCTTCATCAAATTTGAAGATGTTCTGCTGTGTTTTATCCCCATAGGTGCCCCAGTTGTCCTGCACGGACTGGACCGGATCATACAGCTGATCCACCCATTTCGCCGTCGTTTCCAGGTTTTTATTGGAGCTCGTAAGGACCATTTTACCGCGGCCAAGGCCAAGACCATTGGTTCTCGTTACATTCACTTCGCCATCCGGGCCAGCGAGCGGCGGCATCACTTCATAGGTATCGTTGGCCCCAGAGATGTTAGCCTTATCCCAGGAGAAGTACAATCCGTATCGTTGATCCTTCCCTTTGGCTAGATACGTACTCCAGTCCTGCGTATAAGCCTCAATATCAATAAGTCCATCCTTATACAGCTCATTGATAAAAGAAACAGCCTTCTTGTAGCCTTCATCCGCCGCTGTAAATATCACTTTTCCTTCATTGCTTACCACCGCATGATCGGGATTCTCCCCCAGTCCGAAGGAAGCAAAGAGGAAGGCCAGATCTTCCGCGCCCGGCTTGTTAATAAAGGACAGCGGGATTTCATCCGCTTGGCCGTTACCATTCGGGTCCTGCGTCTTGAACGCGATCAGCACTTTTTTCAGCTCATCCGTCGTTTTTGGCATCTCAAGGCCCAGCTTTTTCAGCCATTTGACATTGATCCAGGGCATGCTGTCTACAGCCTGAATTCTTTCTTTTCCGTTACCAAGCTCTTCAATCCAGGGAAAGGCATAAATATTGCCGTCCGGCGCCGTGATCATGCTCTTGTATTCAGGAGCTTGTTCCAACACCTTTTTAAAATTGGGCATATTCTTCTCGATCAGATCGTTCAATGGAATAATGGTACCGTCTTTAGCAAGTTTGAGCAGCTCATAATCACTATAGTCAGCATTGAAGATAGCATCAGGGAGATCACCGCTTGCAACAGCCAGGTTTCTTTTTTCCACAAACACGTCTTTGGTGAAGTTTTTCCAGTTGATATGAACATTTGTTTTTTCTTCGAGACGTTTATTGATCAGCTTTTCGTTCGGGTCGGCCGGTGCCAGGGGGGAGCTTTGCGTAATAAAGTTCAGGGTAACTTTGCCGCTTGGGTCCTGTTCTTTACTAGCCGCATTTCCTCCGCCGCCACCGCTGCATGCCGTAAGCAACAGGATAGAGGCAAGTACAGAGGCAGAAGCTGCTTGGGTTACCACTTTTGATTTTGTCAGTTTTTTCATGGGAACATGACCTCCTGAGTAGGATGAATGCAAATCTGTATCTATGTTCAAGTCCATCCCCTATTTCAGGGAACCGAGCATGACACCTTTTTCAAAGTACTTCTGGAAGAAAGGATACATAATGATGAGCGGCAAACTGGAAACAACGATTGCAGCATATTTGATGATTTCAGACAACCGTTTCATTTCTGCCATCGCCAGCTGATCACTGATCATACCAGGATCTACCTGGTTCTGAATCAGGATGGAACGCAGAACGAGCTGCAGCGGATGAAGGTTCGGATTATCCAGATAAATCATGGCATCAAAGTAGGAATTCCACTGGCCCACAAAGGCATAAAGAGCAAGCACAAAGATAATGGGTTTCGAGAGCGGCAATACAATCCCGATGAAAATTCTCATTTCCGATGCCCCGTCCACATTGGCCGCCTCCCTCAATTCATTGGGTACGCTCTTGAAAAAGGTTCTGGAAAGGATAATGTTCCATACGTTGACTGCTCCGGGAATGATCACTGCCCATACCGTGTCAAGCAGCCCCAGGTTTTTGACCAGCAGATAAGTTGGAATAAGTCCCCCGCCAAAAAACATCGTGATAATGAACAAGGTCATAAAAAACCCTCTACCTTTCAGCCTGTCATCCGACAGGGCATAGCCTGCACAGATCGAGACCAGAACGGTAAGTGTGGCAAATGCCACGGAGTAAAAAACAGCGTTTCCAAACCCGCGGATCATAGCCGGATTTGTAAGGATCATTTTGTAGCCGTCTAATGACCAGTCCGAAACTTTGAATGATAATCCATGACTGAGCAATACCGATGGGTCCATGAAGGATGCAATCACCACATAAACGAGCGGAAGCACCACTACCAATACAGCGAGCGTCAAGAACGTGGCATTCAGCGCGAGAATAAAGCGGTCCAGCCGGGAATGTCTTATGAACATGAACAGGTACTCCTTTCTTAGTAAAGGCCGTCGCCCTCATTCAGCTTCTTCACAATAAAGTTCACCGTAATGAGCAAAACAACGTTGATGAGAGAGTTGAACAAACCCACTGCGGCTGAGTATGCGTAATCGCCTGACTGCAAGCCTATTTTGTAAACATAAGTCGGAATGATCTCGGAGGACGGCAGGTTGGTTGCCGTTTGCATGAGATAAGCCTTTTCAAATCCGATCGACATGATGCCCCCCGCCGCAAGAATAAACACAATAGCCATTATCGGGCGAATGGTTGGAAGATCAATATGGCGTATTCTTTGCAGAAGATTGGCTCCATCCAGATTCGCAGCATTATGTAACTCAGGGTCAACGTTGGCAAGAGCCGCCACATAGATAATTGAAGCCCAGCCTGCACTTGTCCAGATATCCGAAAGAATGTAGATCCAGCGGAAATACTCAGGACGGGACATGAACATTACAGGTTCACCTGTAGCCCAGGTAAAGATCTGGTTGATTGGCCCTGTCGGAGACAAGAAGATAAACAGCATACCCACCACAACCACTACGGAAATGAAGTTAGGCGCGTACAGAAACAACTGTATATTCTTTTTGACAGCAGACCTCCTGATCTGATTCAGCATCAAGGCCAGCAGAATGGGAACGGGAAAGCTCAAAATCAGACCGAAAAAACTTAATTTAAGCGTATTCATAAAAATCTCTTCAAAATTGGGGGAAGAAAGAAACTTGTTGAAGTTGTAAAAACCTACCCATTCACTGCCCATGATTCCTTTGATCGGGCTGAAATCCTTAAAGGCGATGATCGCGCCATACATTGGACCATATTTAAAAATCAGGGTCAGGATTAGCGCCGGTGCGAGCATTAAATAAAGAAAGTAATGTTTCTTCATAAAATTTAATAAGGAGCTCGAAGATTTGGGCACCGTACTTCTAGCATCCGCTTTCATTGTGTTTTGCAATGCCTTTGCCTCCATTCTTTTACACATTTAATTTGTGATGCACATATGAGCCCAACGTTTCAGCTGAACTTAAGTCCTGCTGCATTTACAATTTATCAGAGAGTTCACCATGCGTCAATACAATATGTAAAATTATTTTTGTTCATTTGACAATAAAAGGACTCCAAAAAGGTCCATTTCGCATTAAAAAATTATATAAAGAGGAATTCAGGCAGTAAAAATGCAGTTTTAATCACGATATACTCATAACTAGTTATTATTTTCACGTTATTTTTGAACATGGATTAGTTTACATATGTAAAATTATTTGTTCATTTGTAAATTTGAATATTGCTATTTTTAGAAAACTATTATACATTTAAGGAAGTTAAGACGATGAAAAGAACACGACATAGAGGTGAATGTACAATACATGGCTAGAGATAGGGTAACCATACAAGACATCGCTGATGCTTTGGGAATCTCCAGAAACACGGCCTCCAAAGCCTTAAACGGAACGATAGGCATTCCCGATGAAACCAGAAATAAAGTCATTAAACAAGCGAGAGAAATGAAATACAAGCAGTTTTCCTTTATGGAGGACGAAAGCAAGTTGTCCAAGAGCTCCAGAAACATCGCTTTATTAACAGAGAACTTGCCAAACACTTCCCATTTTGGATCGACCCTGATCAGCGGTTTGGAAAAATGCATCAGCGACGAAGGGTATAATTTATCCATTCACATCATCCGGGATATCGATCAGCAATCGCTATCCCTTCCCAATAATTTTGATGTGTCCAATGTGGACGGGATCATCTGTATTGAGCTGTTCAATCTGGAATACAGCAAGCTGATTACAAGCCTTGAACTTCCAACCATCTTCATCGATTGTTCTGCTCATGTCTGCTACCCTGAATTTCAAGCGGATGTGCTGTTGATGGAGAACGAGCACAGTACTTATCTGCTTACGAGGAAGTTAATTGATGGAGGTTACAAAACGTTCGGGTTTGTCGGGGACTTTAATCATTGCCGGAGCTTTAACGAAAGATGGGTGGGGTTCAATCGCGCTTTAACGGAGGCCGGCATCCAGTTGGATCTCTCACAGTGTGTTCTGGATGAGGATCGGTACTTTTTCTCCACCCCCGGTTGGGCGGATGAAAGGCTGCAGGGTATTACCCAGCTTCCATCAGCTTTTATATGTGCCAACGATTTCATCGCCGTCAGCTTTATGAAAGCACTTAAAAATCAAAACCATTCCATTCCCGGGGATATTGTTGTCTGCGGTTTTGATAACAGTCCAGAATCAAAGATCATCGAGCCTCATCTGACCACCGTCCATATTTACAGTAACGAGATGGGGGGCACCGCTGCCCAAATGCTGCTGTCACGGATCAGCCATCCCGAACAGCCTTATCAGGTCTCTCATATCTATACAACCCCCATATTTAGAGACTCTACACCAGATATGATATAGAATGGACCGAACCCTATTTCAGGTTGAATCCCATTCTTCGCTCACTAAGCAGTAGATTACAATCAAAAAGCAGCGACTCCCATAACGGCAGAGTCGCTGCTTTTCCTGACTTTTTGGTGGCTTCTTAGATCAAAAGGTGCGGTTTAGTTACAGGCAGGCGTACACGATATTTCTCAAGCGTGGATGTACAAAAGGCTCCTGGTTGTTCAGCAGATGCTGCGCATACATGACCGTCAGCTGTGAAGCCGGATCAATAATGGCCAGGCATCCTGCCGCACCGCTCCAGCCGAATTCACCGAGGGGGCTGAGTGAACCGCTTTCTGCTTGCGAGATGTGGGTTCTCACACCCAGCCCATAGCCGTAACCCTTCAACTGCTCCCAGCAAAAATCCCCGCGCATATTGCCCGCCAAATGATCGGTCCGCATCAGATCCACCGTCGCCGGCGACAGAATACGCACGCCGTCCGGGCTTGTGCCCCGATTCGTCAGCGCGTTCAAAAACAGAGCATAGTCGCTAACGGTAGACAGCAGTCCCGCCCCGCCGCTCTCATATTCGCTTCCGAGCCGGTACCCGTTCCCGTCCTTACGTATGGGCTTGCCAAGCGCATCACTATATTCGTACTGCGGGGCCAGACGGACCCGCTGCTCATCCGAGAGATCGAAGCCCGTGTCCGTCATGCCCAGCGGTCCGGTAATTTCATCCCGGATATATGTGCCGAACCGTCTGCCGTCCACAGCCTCGACGAGAGCGGCAAGGACATCATGACACAAACTGTAATTCCACCGGGTACCCGGCTCGAACTGCAGGGGCTCCTTGGCGATCGCCTCCGCGAAGGTGCGTGTCGGCATCTTCCCATCCGTGCTTCTCACTGCATCCCGGATAGACGGTGCTTCGAGATCATAGGAGAAGCCAGCCGACATCGTGAACAGATCGCGCACGGTGATAGGCTTCACCGCCTTCTCGAATGCAAGTTCACCGTCCGGCTGTCTCTTCTTCACGGTCATATCAGCGAATTCCGGCAGGTAGTCTGACAGCGGATCATTCAGATGAACGGCTCCCTTTTCAACGAGCTGAAGGGCTGCCGTACATGTCATAATCTTCGTTAGTGAGTAGAGGTTGATCAACTGCCGGTCAGTGACAGGCGTCTTCTCTTCCAGATTGGCGTAGCCCTGACGGTAACGGAAAACTGTTTCATTCCGGTGCATAACGAGCACCTCCGCCCAAGGAATACGCCAGGAAGTGATGCGGTCCATAAATGAAGCTAGAGGTTCAAAGTTCATCATTTGCCATCCTTTCAATTCAATCCGATTCATAATCGAGGACCACCATTTGATGGCACTCCAGCACGGGTACTGTGTAACGAACAGTCCGGCCCTCACAGCTAAAGGGGAGCGGTGTCATCTGAGGTGCCAGATACACCTTGGTGACGAGGCCCTCCGTCTGAACGGAAACCTCGACATTGCATACAGGGATAATGTCCTCAATCACTTCGATGCTCTCGCCTCTGCGGACTGGTGCCGCGTACAGCAGGTGATTGACCAGGCGGTTCTCGGCCCTCTGCTCCTGCAGCGTAACAATGCCCTGCGCCGGCAGATTCGTATGCAGCGTCTTGCCAGGAAGCAGCCGATTCAGCGCGTAAAGAACCGTTTCCTTCACAATGAGGCTCCCTTTAGCAGCGTAATCTTCAAATACGTTCCACGCGATATAGATTCCATTGCCGTTCTCCACCATTCCCGGTCCTCCGCTAACGTAGCTGCTAGGCGTATGCTGATGGGAGCAGAACGTAAAGCCATCGCGGTTAAAATAAGGATCTTCGCGGCGTCCAAGCTCAGTTCCGCCGTTAAGCCCGATCTTCTGTCCCTCCCCATAAAACACAAAGGAGGCCTCCTGCAGGCTTCCGGGCTTGAACAGAGGACGGAAATAATCGGGGCGGAATGGATTAACTCCCGAATACTGTACTCCGAGATCCATCATGAACCGCGTCCCTTCAGGATCCAGATTGGACCAGCCCGTCGCGAGAATTTTACCGCCGCTTTGCAGGAACTGCAATAATTTGCCGCACAGCCCGTCATCCACCGCCACATAATCGGGCATAATCAACACTTTATAAGCCGTAAAATCATGCTCTTTATCGATAACATCGAACAGGATTTTCCCCTCCAGCAGAATGCGAACGGCTCCGGCATCCGATGGCGGCCTGCGGCCCTCCGTCTTAGCCTTGGGATGCACACCGGTCGACTCAAGCGACAAAAGTGCCACATCCGCTACATTCTTCGCCAGAGTACACCAGGCTTCCTTGTCCGCAACCTCGCGGTAAGCTTCTCCGATCAGGGCATAGGTGGCTTCATCCATATGGCCGTCGGGATGCAGCTGATCGCCGATTGAACATCCCGCACCATTGGCGATGCTGAGCGCAGTTTCATAACGGAGCGCATTCGGGTGCTTATACCCGCCGAATTCCCCCCAGGACGTATGGAATTTCCCGGTCATCCCGAGAAAATCGAGACCCAGCGTCTGCGCATACCTGGCCGACAGCGGGAAATGATCATAGCCCCAGCCGCCTGTAGGCAACGATTCCAGCTCTAAATGGTCGTTCATGAATGCCAAATCGCGGCGGCCGCGCGCGATGTGTCCGCCGTTATGGAAGATCGGCAGCCCCGGCTTGATCGCCTCAACCGCTTCTTTCACTCTTGCCGTATAATTCGCGTAGGTTTTCTCCCAGAGTGTACGCATCACCTTTTCATCCCGGGGATCACCGCCTTCCCGCCGCACGCTCTCTATACAGCTATGGCAGTAGCATTTGCGCACACCGACAATATCGAAAAACAGGCCGTCCAGATCATAGCGGGACACGACTTCACGGGTTTGTGCAATCAGGATATCCAGGTATGGCGTGTTCATGCAGAACTGGTGATAGCCCGGTTCCATGAAGCCTTTTACCCAGTTCGTTTGGTCATTCTCATCGCGGATCAGCCACTCCGGGTGCAGTCTGGCCAGTCTTTCATCCAGTCCGGCTGACAGATATACGGGCGTCTTCACATGGATCTCATGTGCAGCCTCGATCTGGGCTCCAAGTAAATCAAAGCTCAGCCCGGGATGAATCACCCCTGCCTCCGACGGATGATAAGTCCAGCCGTGATGGCATTTAGAGAACACTGTAACGGAATCTACGCAGCCCAGCATTAGCATCTCCTGAAACTGCTGTTGGTCAAAACGGGCTCCGATCGGCGTTATCGCTTCGGAGGTGTGATAATCGAGATGGACCTGGCGGAATCGCATATATACCCTTCCTTTCCGAATTCATATACGTTAAGTATATAAATATTCCTCTGGATCAGACAGGTTCTGTATCGACTTAAAGTAGCACATTTTCTACCTTATCGGTTTCCGGCGTGATACAATGAGGCAACGATATCAAAGGGAAAGGTGAAACCTGTGATGAACTGTCTGGAGCTTACCATCCCCCCGCTGCCGCAGCTGGTAACTATCGGCCATACCTTCTGGCCCCCGGGACAAAAGCATGAAACCCGTTCGTTCGATGTATACGACCTGTTGTTTGTCTTGAAAGGCACCTTGTATATGATGGAAGATGACGTCCCCTACGAAATCAAAGAAGGCTCCATGCTTGTGCTGGAACCCAACCGTATGCATACGGGGTATCGTCCTTGCGAAGAAATCACCGAAATTTACTGGATTCACTTTGTCCATCCGGCGCCTGTCCGGACGATCGAAAGCGGGAAAATCCCCTGGTCCTTTCCATACGTCAAAGGAACCAATCTGGATGTGGAGCCGAACCTGCAAGTGATGTATCTCCCGAAATTCGCCACCTTGCATGTCCCTGACATCCTTCCATTCCTGGAGCGGATGATGGAGCTCCATCACAGTTTATCGCCTGCGCACTCCTTGCCGCTGCAGATGCAGCTGGCCGGCTTGCTGGTACAATTGCAGGCTGCGGCACGGCTGCAGAATGCCTCCCGCGCAAGACAGCTCTGCGATCACACCATCGCCTATCTTCAGCAGCATCTAACCCGGCCCTTCGACGCAAAGCATATGGAACAGACGCTTCATTACCGGTTCGACTATCTCGCCCGGTGCCTCAAAACGTACACGGGCATGAGTCCGCTTCAATATCTGCATGATCTGCAAATCAAGACAGCCAAATCACTGCTGGAGAACATGGAGCTGTCCGTATCCGAAGTCGGCCAGCAGGTCGGTATTGATAATCCCAATTATTTTATACGCCTGTTCCGCAAACAAACGGGAATAACGCCTGGAAAGTACCGCAATATCAGAATTGGCAAAGCCTAAAAAACAGCAGGGCATGAAATCATTCGTAGCCTGCTGTCTAAGGTTTTATAAGACCTGAGGAACGCACATGCCCGTTATTTGGCCGTATGATGAAGCGCCGAGCGGTAGTCCAGAGGTGTCATACCTTTGTGTTTTTTGAACAGCTTGCAAAAATATGGGGGGCTTAGCCTTCCGATCTCATGGGCGATTCGCTGCACCGGTTTACCGGAATTCGCGAGCAGCACGCAGGCTTCACGGATTCTTCTGGCCGTGACGTAATCCGTTAGTGTTACTCCAGTGTATTGCTTGAACAAATGGGATACATAGTAGGAAGACAGATGCAGCTCCCCGGCCAGCAGTTCCAGGCTGAAGGGCTGTCTGAAATGACTTTCGATCCAATCCATAATCGATTCAATATGGGCGGTTTTTTTGACAGACCAGCCTTCCGGTGATAGCTCCTCATATGTAATAACCGCCAGCTGGAGATGGCGCAGCAAGGAAATCAGAAACAAAATACGGGCCTCTTCCTGATCCTCCCCTGCTTCCGTCACCGCCTGAACATGGCTCTCCATCACTCCCGTCAGCTGGCTTTCTGTGAATGTGAACTTGGGTGAAGTCAGAGCTCCTTTGGACAAAAAGCGGAGAAACGCCTGAAGCTTGGGATACGGCTCCAGAAACGGCTCCAGATACCTTGGATCGAAAGTCAGATTCGTCCGGACATACCGGGTATCCCTACGGCCGGGAACCTCCACCTTGTGCAGCTGGTAAGGCTGGAAGCAGAAGAGCGATCCTCCTTCCAGTTCGTAGGATGCGCCCTCCACCTCCACAAGCCCATCCCCTTCATGGATAAATAACAATTCCAGACCTTGATGCGCATGAAATTTAAGAAAATGATCATCCAGCCACTTATCCCGGTAAGCCAGAAAAAAGCTGCTGTGACCCGGATCTACATGTTCAATATGTCCCGTCAACACGTCCACCCCCATATCTCCATAACCGCAATCTGGTTATATTTTAGCACAACAAGGAATTACTGTTCCGGATATATAATAGAGGCAGCCTTTCTATCAAAGAATGGAGGATGCCGCCATGTGGGCACAAGCCATAGAGGACGCCTTAAGTGTGATTTCACAAAATATTGACCGATTTGGAGAGAAGTTCCCCCTCACAAGCACCCAAGGAAACCGGATCTACCGGTTAACGCCTAATAATGATTGGACCGAAGGTTTTTGGTCCGGACTTCTCTGGCTGTCTTACGAGTATACTCAGGATAGCCGTTATCGGGATGCTGCTATGAGAGCGTTGGACAACTTCCGGGAGCGTCTGGAGCAACGGGTGAACCTGGATCATCATGACATCGGATTCCTATATTCCCTCTCCACCAAAGCCCATTGGATTCTGGAAAGGGACGAAACCTCCCGGTCTGCCACTTTGCAGGCTGCGGATGTTTTGCTGGAGAGATGGCGCGACACTCCAGGAATTCTGCAAGCTTGGGGTCCTAAGGACGATCCGGAGAACGGCGGGCGTATTATCATAGATTGTCTGATGAATTTGCCTTTACTGCATTGGGCTTATCAGCAGACCGGCAGCGAATGCTACCGCCAGGCCGCCGAGAAGCAGACGGCTATCAGCCGCCGTTTTCTGGTCCGCGGAGATGACTCCACGTACCACACTTTCTATTTCGATCCGGTGACCGGGGACTCGATCCGCGGCGGCACCCACCAGGGCAGCCGGGATGGCTCGACCTGGACCCGGGGGCAAGCCTGGGGCATTTACGGATTTGCCCTTGCCTACCGTTATCTGCGGCAGCCTGAACTACTGGAAACCTCTAAGCGGTTAGCCCGCTATTTTGTGGACCGGCTCCCTGAGGATGGGGTGGTGTACTGGGACTTTGATGTACCGCAGGTGCCGGAGACTCAGCGGGACAGCTCCGCAGCAGCCATTGCCGCATCGGGAATGCTCGAGCTGGCCTCACTGCTGCCGGAACGGGATGTTGACCGGGAATGGCTGTCAGCCGCAGCCGAGCGAATCGTTGCCTCCCTGGCCGTTAACTACTCCACGAAGGATGAGCCCGCGGCCCAAGGACTCCTGAACCGTGGCTCCTACGCCGTGCGGCTCGATATTTCACCCGATGATTATGTCATCTGGGGGGATTATTTCTATCTCGAGGCCCTGATGCGGCTAGAGCGCGGAGTACCCGGCTATTGGTATGAGCGGCAATGACATATGCCCGAAAATGAAAGGATCGATGCCCCGATGAACAGCCATACGGCACAAAACCAGCTTCTGCACGTTGCAAATGAAGGGATGTCGGTCAGCTGTCACGCTGTTCCTTCATGGCATATCCCCGGCTTCTATTTCGATACGACCGGCCATCAGACAGCCAAACGGCTGATGGAGGCGGATGCCCAGTCCGCCTGCACGGCAGCGTTAGCCTACCGGTTCACGGGCGAATCCATTTATGCGGATAAGGCAGCCGAACTGATTGATGGCTGGGCAACCGTCAATAAGGAGCTGGCCGGGGACGACGGCCCCCTTGTCTCCGCCTACCTGGGAACCGGCTTGATTCAAGCGGCTGAGCTCATCAAGCACTATCCGGGGTGGCCCAAGGAGAATAAAGATCAATTCATCTCCTGGATGAGCGAGGTTTTCTTACCGGCATGGGTGACAATCCCGCTTAGAAACAACTGGTGGAGCTGGAGTCTTTATGCCCGGTTGTCCCTCTTCCGCTTCATGGATGACCAAGCCCGTTTTGCGGAAGCAGCGGCCCATCTCAAAGAACATATCGATAACTCTCTTGCACCTTCGGGATTGATTCCGGAAGAAACCATGCGGGGATCGAATTCAATCTGGTACCATTATTTCTCTCTCGCTCCCATCACCGCAGCCATGAAGCTGATCCATGACACAACCGGCGAAAATTTGTTCCACTGGACCTCTCCCGGCGGAGCAAACATCAAGACGGCACTCGATAAGTTATTCTATTATGCCGATGGGCACATCGAGGAGTGGCCGTACGATAAAGATCAGAAATTCCCGGAGCCGCTGGCTTCCGATTCGTGGCCGCTGGACCTATTTGAAGCCATGTCCAAGGTTTACAAGGAACCCGAATATGAACGTTTCGTCGCCCTTTATCGTCCGATAACCGGCAATAAAAATCTGAACAGCGGGTATTATCAGTCCTATGCCTGGATTTTCCCCGAGCTGCAATTCATGGATGAATAGGCAGGTGCTCCTGAGGAGCGAAGTGGAATTAGTGAACTTAATTGTGCCGGGAAGCGTTCTCACAGAGCTGTTAGGTGGAATCAGTAGACTTAAACTAGGCATATTCAGCTGTAAATAGACGAATGTGCCGAATGAAGTCTACTTTTTCCAACAAGCGCTTGCGAGGAGTGGGAACGGTAGATTTAAGTTCACTTTTTCCACTTGAGCCTGCCGCCAACTAGGGTTCTCCGAGGAAGAAGAGACAGAGGAAGCAAAGGTTTATCGGCAAGCAGAGGCAGTACCTTTCCCCCACGTCTCAACCAAAACGGCTGTACTGTCCAGTGAAGGACGGCACAGCCGTTTTGCTTATTCCAATTCATCCGCAGATCCAAATATGAGTTAGCCCTGCGTCCCCGCCCTTGCCAGAATATCAACTGCATCCCGCTGCAGGTAGGCCGCAGCTTCAGCCCGGATATGCTTGCCGCTTTGGGCCTGCACCTGTTGAAGGAATGCTTCCACTTGGCCGTGATCAAGTTTGGTGCTCAGACTGTTTGCAATGCCATGATTGTCTATCCATGACATCTCTCTGAACAGGCTGACCAGCGCTTTCAGCGAGTTAACGTCGGCATAGGTCGTGAACGTTACTGTGCGCTCCTGGGTATTCCCCGCCTTATCGCTGGCGGATACAATGAAGGTGTGGGTGCCAAGACCCAGCGTGTACAGCGGAACCGCAGCCCCCTGAACTACGGTCTGGTCATCCAGCAGCGCAGCGGTCTTGCTGTCATCCACTCCGGACATAACATCGGCAGCGGTCCACGACAGGGTGAGGGTTTCCGTACCTGCGTAAGCTCTCACAGCTGGCTCTGCGACGGATACCTCAGGGGCGCTGCTGTCCAGCTTGAAGCTCAAGGTTTTCGCATCCTCGCTGTTTCCGGCCTTGTCCGCTGACCGGTAGGCCACCGAATAATGGCCATCCTGGCTAAAAATCAGCGGCCCCTGGTAGGGCAGCCAGGTCCCTCCGCCATTCATGCTGTATACGGTATCTGTTACGCCGGAGCCTATATCCGCAGCATTCAACTGAACCGTTACGGGGCTTACATACCAGCCGTCCGGGCCATCTGGCAGCGACGGGGTAGTGACGGCCGTGGTTACCGGGGCAGTCCGGTCAATCATTGTAAACTTGACGTCATCAAACCACAATTCGCTGAAGCCGCCTACATAAAAGCCTACCGTTCCCGTCAGATTATGTTTGGGATCGGAGCCATCCAGCCTCAGCTCACCGTTCACATACACGCGGATGCTGGCGCCGTCAACCAGAATACGAAGGCTGTATTCCGTATTTGGCTGCAAGTCCATGGTTGGAACATTCTTCGTTTGAAGCACCGTCCATGTCGGGCTGTAGAGAATCCACTGGGAGGTCCCGTCCGCCAATTTCTTGTAGGCGATCTTCCCGGAATTGCCTGCGGCAGAACGGTCATACACGTACAATGTCCCCGTATCGGGAATTTCCGCAGGTGTTTTCAGCTTGAAGGTCAGGTCATAATCCGTGAAAAGCTTCGGATGAAGTGCGGAAGCCCCCTTCAATATTTTGTACATTTTGTTTCCGTTCACCGTTACGATACTGCGATTGGGGTCCACCGGCCAACCATTCGCTCCTGAATCGTAATCCGTGAAGTGAAGGGTATCCGAAACCACAATCCGGACAGAGGCTGACGCTGCCGGGTTGGCAACCGAGGAAACAGTGACCACAGTCTCCCCTAAGCCCTGGGCAGTGACCACCCCGTTCTCACCGACAGAGGCCACCTCCGGATGGCTGGACTGCCAGACAACGGAACGATTCTCAGCGTCCGACGGATCGAACTGGACCTGTAGCTGCAGTTCTTCATCCATCACCATGTTAATGCTGCTCTTATCGACCAGCAGTCCGGCCACACCCTTCGTTGGTACCCTAAATTTGATATCGTCGAACAAAAGGTAATCGAAGCCGCCGGCATAGAATCCGACTTTACCGGAAGGATTAAAGGTCGGGTCGTTGGCCTTCAGCTTGAGCTTGCCATCGGCATAGACACTGATCTCCTGTCCCTTGACGATAATCTTCATATTGTAGATTGTATCCGGCTTCAGATCCTGAGCGGCCAGCACATTCTGCTTCACCGTACCCCAGGCCGCATTATACAGAATCCAGGCAGAGGTTCCGTCGGCATACTTCTTGTACCCGATTCTACCTCCACTGCCGTTCGGATTCAGTCTGTCGAACACGTAGAACGTGGCCGACTCCGGAATCGCCGGAGGTGTCTTCAGCTTGAAGGTCAGTTCATAATTGCTGAAGTCGTTCTCATTCAGCGTCGTCGCACCTTTTAGCAGCTTATACATATGGTTGCCGCCATCGACTTCTACGATGTTCCGGTTCGAATCGCTCGGCCAGCTGTTGCGGCCGTTCTCGAAATTCGTATCATCCATAATCCCGTCACCGACTTCAACAGTCACCTGGACCTCGTCTTTGAGCAGCGGGTTGTCTTCAGAGACGGCTGTTACAACCGCACTTCCCAGATTTACACCCTTCAGCTTACCCGTCGCATCCACCTTTACCACGGAAGGATCGCTGGAGCTATACTGTAGTTTATTGTTGGTGGCATTCCAGGGAAGAACCGCCGAATTCAGGGTGTACGATTTCCCGATGCCCATGGTGAGGGTATCATCATACAATACAACACCTCGTACAGGGACCCTGTCGGGAGTCAGGTATGGGCCTATCTTGCCTACGGTGCCCATTTCGCTGAAAGGCACCGTTTGGAAGCCCGGAATCTGCTGGAACACCTCAGCGTTCGCCTTCAGATTCAGATCGCCTCCCGCCAGATTCACGAAGCCCGGATCATGGTCGGTTACCCAGTTGTTCGCATATTGGACCAGATTGAGTTTATCGTACGCTCCGTTCGCATTCGTGCCGCTTCTTGGTTTGGTTGGATTGTAGATGACATTATTCTGGAATGTGTTCGTGTCAGGATAATAGCGGTTCTCTGTGAAGAAATCCGCCAGCTCCGGATACTTGACCAGATGCGGCATGCCGGTAAAATTGTTGTATTTTTCGAACAAAGCATGCCATGGCTGCATATAGTTTTTGGAGATTTGCTGCTCGGGTCCGTCACCCAAATACATATCGGAGTAGTCATACGGAACCTTGGCATCAATAAAAAGGTTGTTCCGGGTGCGGATATGGGCACCGCCGTTATTCAAAATGGCAGAGTTGCCCATCCGGTAGAAAATATTTTTTTCGATCGTAATCCCCATAGTGAAGTTGTCAGGGTACACGCCCTGAACCCCGGCCTTGCCTTCCCCTATATTGTGAAAGTAATTCCCACGGATGACCGATCCCCGTTCCTGCGGCGCAGCCCCCAGATTCATGTAGATGGCACCGAGATCTGCGAATGTTTTGCAGACATCATAGATGTTGTTGTAATCCACGACATGGTCGTTGCCAAAGATCAGGATACCGGGATGAGGGGCATCGTGAATTTCATTATGGGAGATACGGTTGCCTGCTCCGGTCAGAATCACAGCCGGGTTATACGCTTTATGGTAATAGGCAAAATCATGGATGTGGCTGTTCTCGACCACATTATTGCCTGGCGCAAGCGTCAGGCGGTCTCCGCCGTTCAGAATCACTCCTGTTCCCCCGACATGATGAATATGCGTGCTGACGACAGCATGGTTAACCCCAGTACCCTTCGCAAAGTCATTGTACAGCCAGCGGCTCTGGGTATTGATCCGTACACCACCTTCGGTGAAATTGCGGATTTCGCAATGCACGAGCCGGACACTATTACCGCCCATGATAACCGCTCCTGAATCCCGGCCATTCTCCAGAATCAGGTCCTCAAAGGTGACATGAGATGTATTGACGGTACTGATCATAGGGGTCTTAAGCATGGATACGGTAATTTCGGGATTGTTCCCCCCGAAGGCGGCTGTAGGCATGAAGTACAGAATACCTTGGGTCCGGTCAATATAATACTCCCCGGGCATATCGATCTCTTCCAGCAGATTCTGGGCGAAATGGAAGTCAGGATACCAGGTCTTCATAAGACCGCTCATTTCCCCGTAAGCTAATGTGATGGTCTTGTTCACCTTATCAATAGAGGCGATTTTGTTGTACGACCATTCCCAGCTATAGCCGAAGATCCCGTCGAGCCAAATATCATCCGCCTGGGTCCAAAGCTCAGGCCGCTCATAGGTGTAGGTGAAGGTGCCTCCCCGCGTCTGCAGGTCGGCGTCCTTGCGGGTCGGTCCCGGGTCAAGGATATCACCCATCTGAACTGTACCTTTGTTAGGCCATCTGGCCAGGGTCATCCCTTCACCTTCGATGTACAGCTCCATCGGCGGAGTCTTGCTTACATCATTTGCTTTGTAGTAGCCATGACGGCTCATGACTCCATAATCAGAGATGCCATGGCCCATCAGATCTACCTTAAGAACCTTCGATCTTGCATCGGTGCTGATAATCCGGTTCAGAACCTTCGGGTCCGTCACCGGGGTGAACCACCCCTTCTTCAGCTCTTGGCCACCGCTTAACCGGACCGATTCGCCCGGATAAGCCTTGTAGGTAACCGGTTTGTCTGCCGTCCCTGAATCCTGCTCTTCCAGCAGGAAGCTTCCGGTCCGGTTGTATATCCCGCCCCTCAGATATACGGTAACACCGCCTTCCGGCAATCCTCCGCCCTGCTTAAGCTGGCGTATGGTATCTCTGGCCTTTTCCAGGGTAAGGAAGGGACTTCCCTCTGATCCCGGATTGGAATCGCTTCCATTTTCAGATACATAATAGACTGCTTCAGAACTGTGTGACTCCTCTGCCTGAATCGCCGCGGCCGGGAAACATCCTACTATTAATGCAATGATCGATAAGACAATAAACGTTCTTCTTCCCATGTTATATGAAGCCTCCTTATCGATTGGAGTATCTGAAAGGGAACCGTGGAGTCCCCCGAAGCGAATCTTACCCTTTCACTGAACCAATCATCGTTCCTTTCTCAAAGTATTTAAGCAAAAACGGGTACAGCACAAGCACGGGCAAGGAGCATACGATCACTGACGCCATCTTCAGACTCTCCGGTGCAGGAGGGATCAAATTGGTTGCCGTAGTGAACGGGTCCAGCTTATTCTCGATAAGAATCTGCCGGACGACTTGCTGGAGTACGAACTTCGACTGGTCGGTGACATACAACAGATTATCCATAAAGGCATTGATATGGTGTACCAGCGACCAGAGTCCGATCGTCACCAGGGACGGAATAGAGAGAGGCAGTACGATGCGGAACAGAATCCGCATGTCCCTGGCCCCATCGATGCGGGCCGCTTCGATCAGCGCATCCGGAATGGACCGGAAGAATGAGAGCATCACCAGAACCTGGAAGGCATTAGCTGCTGTTGGCAGCACATAGACCCAGCGCGAGTCCAGCAGATGCAGCTCTTTGATTAGCAGATAATTCGGTACGATGCCCCCGTCGAAGATCATGGTGAACAGTATAAGCATGATCAGAACGCGCTTCATAGGAAAATCCGGACGTGACAGAGGATAGGCGGCACAGACGGTAACGAGCAGCGTCAAAAGCGTTCCCACCACCATGCGGAACACTGTATTTGCATAACCCGACCAGATGAATGGATATTCCAGCAGCTCCCGGTATGCCCTCCATTCGAAGTCCCGCGGGAAAAAGTGAAATCCGCTCCGGAGCGCCTCTCCGCGTCCGCTGAAAGAAACCGCCGTAACATGGATGAACGGATACACGACGATCAGCGCGAGCAAAGATAGCACAAAATAGATGACAGCGGGTGTAATAAGATCCTGCCATTTTCTCGTCTTCATGACTGACTTCCTCCTACTCCTACCATAATCCATTTTCCCCCTTGCTCAGCTTCCTCACGGTCAGATTGGCACCCAGAATGAGCACAAGTCCCACGAGTGACTTGAACAAGCCGATAGCTGCTGTGTAGCTATACTGGAACTGCTGCAGACCGACACGGTAGACATAAGTATCGATGACGTCGCCTGTTTCAAAGGTGACCGGATTAAGCAGATTGATGATTTGTTCAAAATTTGCGCTTAAGAACCCGCCGAGACTGAGAATGAACATAATCGATATGGTCGGCATGATCGAGGGAACATTGATCCGGATGATCCGCTGCCAGCGGTTCGCTCCGTCTATGATGGCCGATTCCTGAATCTCCGGGTTAATCCCCGACAAAGCGGCGAAATAGATGATGGAACCCCAGCCCAGATCCTTCAGAATGGAGGAACCTACGACTATGGACCGGAAATATTCCTTTTTGCCCATGAAGAAGATAGGCTCCTTTCCGAACCAGCCCATGATGTCAGCCATAATCCCTGTAGTCGGCGACAGAAAATAGATGATAAGACCCGACATGATTACCCAGGATACGAAATGGGGCAAATACATCGTCGTCTGAATGAATCTCTGGAAGTACCGGGAGCGGACCTCGTTCAGCAGAATCGCCAGAATAATCGGAGCCGGAAATGCAAAGAGCAGCTGATAAAAGTTCAAAAGCAGGGTGTTTTTAAGAAGACGGTAAAAGTCGCTGCTCTGAAACAAATCCTGAAAATGCTGAAATCCCACCCACGGACTTCCCCAAATTCCATCCACAACCTTGAAATCCTTAAATGCAATGACCACGCCATACAGCGGACCATATTTAAAAACAATGAAAAACGCAAAGGCAAACAGAAACAGCGCCAATAATTCTCCATGCTTTCGTATGGTTTTCATCTTACACTCCCCTGAAACCCTTATTTATTTTTTGAATTGAGCCTGATACATCTCGTTGGCTTCCTTGGTCAATTCATCGCCGCCTCTGGATTTCCATTCTGCAACGAACTTATCAAAATCTTCGAGTGGAATTTCTCCGCTGATGATTTGAGCGAAATATTTCTGCATCAGTGAAGTCAGGTCGTTTTTGTATTTCCCGTCGGAGGGCAGTGCCGAGAACAACAGCGCATCCGTCTGCCTTGGAGCGGATGAATAGGTTTTGATTGCTTCATTCAGAGCCGGATTGGAATATTTCTCGCGGTATGCCTGAGTCGTGATATTGCCAAGCGAGAAGAGCCGGATGCCAGCCTGATCGCGTTCTTCCGCTTTCTCAAATCCAGCCAGGAACTTGGTGGCTCCTGCGGTTGCCCCGCTCTCCGTAAAGTCCCAATGAGTCCCCTTCACTCCGAGATTGGTCATATTGATGGTTTCCTCATCGCTGCTCTCTGCCTTCAGGATCTCGAACAGCTTGTTGAGCTTCTCCGGCTGATCCTTCACTTTGTTGCTGATGACGACAAAGTTGCTCTTTACTCCCCAATCCCACGAGCCGTCACCGCCTGGACCCTTCGGATTCTTGGCAAACACCAGCTCCGAATTGGGATTCAAGGACTTCATTTCCGTCACAGTTGCCGCATCCGGGAGTGCTCCCTTGGCAATCTGTTCCTCGATGACCCCGATCCGGTTATTATAGAGTTTTTTACGATAGGAATCCTGGGTATCGGTGATGAATTCAGGGTCGATCACTCCGTCTGCGTACCACTGCCGCAGCTTCGCCAGTGCTTCCTTCGTCTCCGGCATGACAGAGCCGTTCATAATCTCCCCGTTCTTCTCATGCCACATGGTCGGTTCCACGCCGTACGCACCAAAGATCGAATAGAAGCCGGATGACCAGGTGGAGGTCGCTGTACCCGTCAGGCCGAAGGTATCTTTTTTGCCATTTCCGTCCGGATCCTTCTGTGCGAAGGCATAGACGGCCTTCTCGAATTCATCCAGCGTCTCCGGAGCCTTGGTTATGCCTACTTTATCAAGCCAATCCTTGCGCCAGAGCATCCCCAGATCATAAGGCTTCAGGTCGATAAACATAGGAATGGCCCAGAGCTTATCATCAATAGTAACGGTTTGGAACAGTGCTTTATTTTTCTCAATATCCTTGGAATACTCGGGCATCTTTTCCTTCAGCATGTTCGGATCCAGGCTCATCAGGACACCCTGGTTCTGGTACGCCGCTACATTCGCGGGATCACCCAGCATGAAGATGTCCGGAACTTCACCGGAAGCAATGCTGGCATCGGTCACTTTCACCGGCTTAATCTTTACATTGAACTTCTCTTCCAGCCACTTCTGGACCTGGGAGTTTTCCACCACTCCAGGAGCCTGGAAATGGATGCCCCATGTAATTTCCACCGGGCTTGGTGCTGCTGATTCCTTTGTATTTGCGCTTGCACTGGCATCAGGTGCTGCCGCATTATTCCCGCCGTTACCGCTGTTGCCGCAGCCAGCCAGCAGACCAGCTGCCAGCATGGCCGGCAGAACCGCATTGCCTAATTTCTTAAGCTTCATCTGCACATGTACTCCCCCTATATGAAAGAAATATGTTGACCGCTTTCTGCTTCGGCTCCCGACGTTGCCCACAGCCATAAATGATAGCGGTTACAACTTTTACGATAGCCTCCTCTGCTGCGGGATACAATCCTCTCTTTCGATTCTTTTTATGTTTTGGCCACTTCTGTGGTTTGGAACGCGTTATGTTTTTCTGTTTTTTTAATGTTTTTCGGGCTTCCGCTTACCAAAATACTCATTTGTGATATAATTCCTCTATTAATGAATGTGTATCACGCACAATTATGTAAGCGTAACCATTCTGAAAAGTGGAGTGAGACCTTTGCAGGGATACCGTTCGATCAAACATAATACGATGTTCGTCAAGCTGCTGCTTTCCTTGACCGCCATTGCCGTGATCACCGTCATTCTCATCTCCACGGTCACTTACTCGATTTCGGCGGACAACAGTATCCAGAACGCCATCGCATACAACGAATCAATCCTGACGCAGCAGCAGGAGCTGATTCACAAGGAACTGACCGCCATCAAATATGCTGCCACCGGCATGATCACGACCCAATCGTACCTGTACCATACGAAGGGCAGCAAGTTAAGCGTCAGCTCCCTGATTGATTTATCCAGCTTTGTGGAGCAGCAGAAAAAGATCAGTCCCTACATCGATTCCATCTATTTATATTACGACCCTCTGGAGCTTATCCTGACATCGCGTCCCGAGATCAAGACCTCTCCCATCTCGACCTTTGCGGACAGCTCCTGGCTGAACGTATGGAAGCAGCAGTCCGACAGCCGCACGATTTGGATTACCGGAAGACAAGATGCCTTTGCACCGGACCACCCTGCAACCAGCCTGCTTCAAAAGATGCCATTAATCGGTCATGTGAACGGCGCCATCGTCATGAATCTGAAGCTCCAGCTGCTTTTTGACGACTATTTAAGTCATTACCATAATAAAAAAGGCACCACCCTTGTATTGGGGCCGGATTCTGAATTGCTCTATTCCGATTCGGAGGCCGGAGCTTCCCTGCTGAAACAGTTAGACTTCTCTAAGCTGACCGGCGGAAACGGCTTCTATATGGATGACTCCGACCGGATCGTCTCCTATACCGTCTCAGATCTGACAGGATGGAGATTTGTTGACATTACTGAGCGCTCGGTGCTCCTGCAAGGAATGGACCGGATCAAGTTCATTGTCATTATTGTAGCGGCGGTATACCTGTCTGCGGCAATCGCCACCTCCTTTTATTTGTCCAGAAGATTGTACCGGCCTCTCCAGAGTGTGATCACCTATATCGGCGGTTCATCAGCCGGTCAGCGGGACGGAACAGGCAGCCCTCTGCCTGAAGGTGATGAAGCCGGCTTCATTCGTCATATCTTTGATCAGCTGGGCCGAAACTGGGAGACACTGATGACAGAGAAGCGGAAGGTAGATTCCCTTCTCCTTGATAACCGTACAGCCATTAAGGAGAAGTATCTGAACGACCTCATCCAGGGCGGCAGTACGGATCAGGCGGCGGAGCTGCTGGGGCTCCGTCTGGATTTTAACCGGTTTGCCGTGCTGACTCTGGAACTGGATGAGCCTTATCCAGTGAAAGGGCCGGACAGCAGCCTTCAATTCCACCTGTTGCGTTACGGCCTTATGGAGGAGCTGGGAGCCGATATCGACGGCGAGATTTTCGCCAAGGATGACAAGAGAACGGTGATTCTCTTTTCGGTTCCTCCGGAGGAGGACGATTTCCCGCTGGAGCAAGCCAAGAAGCTGAAGCAGCTTTTGCTGACCCGCTACAGTATGAATGCGACCATTGCGGTCAGCCGGATCTACAGCGGTGCAGAAGGGGTTCGTTCGGCTTATGAGGATACCCTGGAAGCTCTGAGTCTGAAGATGTATATCGGCAAAGGCGAGATCCTGCCTTACGACATCCTCGGCGAATGGAAGTCAGAGGAGGAGGCTTATTATTATCCGTATGAACTGGAAACGAAGCTGCTGCAGGCACTGCTGCAGACGGACAAGGAGGAATGCTTCAGTGTCGTCCGGCAGATCACCCGGACCGCGTTGGTTAAGAAGCTGAGCAAAGCGAATATCCAGCAGCAGTTCTTCCAGCTGAGCGGGGAGATCATGAAGACTCTTGTCCAGTCACGGGGCGATATACACGCCGTGTTCGGGGACAGACCCTCTTACGCGGATGTGCTGGCGGGTGCGGAGACACTGCCGGATATGGAGGAGTGCCTGCTGGATATGTGCGATAAGATCATCGCCTACCACAAGGAGAAGCGTTCCAGGATAACGGATGTGACCCTGCAGCTGGCAACGGATTATATGGATGAGAACTTCAATAAAAATATTTCCGTGGACACGGTTGCTGAGTATGTGCAGCGCAGCTCCTCTTACTTAAGCCGCATCTTCAAGGAGTCAACGGGGATGACCGTCAACGATTATTTGATCCAGCTGCGAATCAAACGTGCCATGGAGCTATTGAAACAGCTAGACCTTTCCATTGAGGTGATCTGCAAGGAGATCGGATATGCAAATGTAAGCTACTTCAATAAGATCTTTAAAGCCCGGACAGGGCTGACTCCCGGACAATACCGGCAGCAGGAGGCGGCAGACAGGCTGCTTGCCCAGGGAAAAGAACAGGCGGAATAATAGCGGGTCCAAGCACGCAGGAGGGGTGTTCCAAATCAAAAAAGAGCCGCCCTTCCGTCAATAATGACAGGAGGACAGCTCCCAGTTGAAATCAGTATTACCCTTTCAGATGGAGCACCAGTACATTTACCGAGTTGGCCGGCAAATTCAGGACGATGCCATTGTTGTCTAAGGAGACCTTGCGCTCGCCAGGTATCACCCGTTCATCGTCTCTTTTGTTGACATTAGGCAGATGCACAAGCGAAGCATCCCCTGTTAGGCTAACCAGCTTCGCAGCCCTCTCCACATGCACATCATGCAAGTTAAGCTGCGTTGTCTTGTCCACATTGTCGGCGTTAACAAGCTTCACATAGATATGCTCTGCGTCTTTCGTCACCGAGCTGAATATCTCTCTATTATAGGCTTCCAGCTTATAATCCAATATTTTGCTGGTCACCTTGCCATCCGAGTAGGAGCAAATCAGCCGGTCACCGGTGCCGCCGCCATAATTCAGCGTAATGGTATACTCGGTGTTGTCTGCAAGCTTTTCATATTGAGCCGCTCTTAAATTGCCTGCCGCCGTGCTGGAAGAATAATCACCCAAGGTGTAGCCTTCTATCCCTTGCTTGTACACCTTGACGCCGGTGGCGTCGCCCCCATAACCGATTGCATATTCAATGACATCTTTGTTTCCCGAAGCGATATCCGTCAGGCCGGCCCCCACATAGAAGCCATCTTCGCCCGCAAGCCTTGAAGCAACAACCTCCACTTTGTAGTCGGTCCATTCATCATTCAGGATGTATAATCCGTTCAGCCCGCCCGTTTGAGCTTTCAATACAAGTCCCTCGCCCGCCCGGATAACAGAGCCCGCAGAACCGGGAATGACCTGCCATGCCGGGTCCAGCTGCTGCGTAAAATCCTGGTTCAATAGCACGCTGCCGTCCTTATTGGAGGTTACAGTCACACGTTTTACGACGATTTCGGCGTTACCTGCTGCAATCTCGATTCCACCGCGGGGAACAAGCTCTGTAGGCTTCCCGTTTTTGTATGTGGAAAAGGAGGTTTTCAGCACCTTGTCGCCCAAATATTTGGCAAATAGCTGCTGTACATAGTAGTTCGGAGTAAACCATACGGTCTCATCGTCGAACCAGATACAGTCTGGAGTCCATCTGTACGTTCCATCGGTCAGCACCTTATTGAACAGCGGCGCATAGGCAGAGAGCAATACAACGTCGGCGTTGTTCTCAAATCCGGTCATGAGCGCCGCCTCTGCTACAGCACCGGCCAATGTATTTTTATCAGTAGATGCATATTCCCCTACAAATACCTTTGAAGTTTCTTTCCAGTCCGTGTTTCCGTCCGCATGGCTGGCTCTGTAGTAGTAATTGTACCGGTCTACATTGTTCAGCAAATACTCGTTGGAACGGTAGTAGTGCTCATCTGCGATGGTATCCATATAGTTCTGTTGTTGTTCATACCAGGTGACGGTTTCTTCAATCACTTCATAACCATCGGCAAAAGCTACCTTGGGCGATCCTTCCAGATTACCGCTCAAAAATTTCCAGCCCTGCTGATAGGCATCATCATCCGCCTGAGCGCCCACTGTCGAGATGATGTGCAGCTTATGGCCCGGATAGTTCTGCTCCATATATTCGTCGATAGAGGTTTTGAACACTTCAAAGTTGGCAAAAAACTCTGTGCCCCAGTTTTCGTTGCCCACGCCCAGATAGCGCAGATCAAACGGCGCCTCATGGCCCATTTTTTGGCGCATGGCGGCCCATTCGTTGCCCGCAAAATCCATACTGATAGCAAAATCGATCAAATCCGTAAAGTTCTTAATGAAATACTCCCGCAACTTACCACCGGCCGGATGGGCATAATCCGAGCGGGCTTGACACAGCACGCCGCAAGCCATGACCGGGAGCGGAGTTGCATTCAGGTCTTCAGCCAATTGAAAATATTCCATATAGCCCAGCCCCATAGTCATCATGTAACCCCAGACGTTATAATTCTCTTTGCGAAGCTCGATGTCTCCCACGGAATCCTTCCAGTCATACACGTTCTCCCAAATGAAGGAGCCTTCCGAGATACAGCCGCCCGGAAAGCGCAGGAATTTCGGATGCATCTCAACCAGCGCGTGGACCAGATCTTTTCTTAACCGGTAATTCGGGTTGCCCAGATAATTCGCATGTGCCGAAGCAGACTCCGCCTCTTCCCCCGCGCCCCATACATCCTGCGGCATCAAAGAGACCATATCAATGGAGATTTCACCGGCAAAAGTAAGGGCCAGCTGACCCAGAACTGTAGCCGATCCCGTCAGCACCAGCTTGGTCTTCACTCCATATTTCTTCCATATGCCGCCGCCTTCCACTTGCACGGTTACAGTGTCACTGACAGCCGCCCCGTCCGGTGCCTGCAATTGTACCGTTATTGCACCTGCAGATTCAGCCTTGGCCCATAGGGTGAATTCATATTTGGCATCCGTCCGGATAGCCATCGCACAGTGCTGATTGGAATCGGCAAAACCTTTGTTCCGAATGGTCGCCCCGTCAGCCACCTTCACATAATAGGAATTGACATCCTTGTCCGTAACCTTCAGGAATTCATTGAGACCGCCGCTGCTCTTAGGAATCATCTGCTCTACGTCTCCGGACCAGGCGAATAAAGGCTCCCGGTTCCGGCCGGTAGAGCAGCCGCACTCGCCCGAAGCATGGGAATAGGTATCAAAAGCAAAAGACTCGAAGGATCGGTTCTGCACCAGCTCCGCGTAAATCCCGCCATCAGCTGCATTGTTGATGTCCTCATAGAACAAGCCGTACAGCACTTCGCTGACATCCAATATTTCCTGGTTGCCGTGCACATTCAAGGTGTAAGGCGGCAGATTCGGCGGAATAACGGATACCTCAAATGTCTTCCGGACAGAGCTTGAGCCTTTGCTTAATGTGGCGGTAAGCGTTACTCCATAGGCAGAGTTAATATTCTGTATACGGCCCTGGTTAGAGAGCACCTCCGGGTGGCTGGACTCCCACGCCGCTTCTACCGTTCCACCCAGCAAGCGCGAGGGTAGAGCAAGGTCGTGGGACACAATGGCTGTCGGCAAGAACAAGTACTTCCCGGCGGCTAGCTTCACGATCTCTTCATCCGTTAATGAATCGCACATCACTTCGATCACTTTGTCTGCGGACAAACCGGCCTTATAGATTCTGAAATCCGTCAGGGAACCGGCAAAATCGTCATCTGCAGCATACTGGGAACGGCCGATAAAATTGCTGCTGTAATTGGACGAATCGCTTAGCGTCCCGAACCAGCGGCGAAGCTGAGCATAATTGCGGCTGGTGGTCTGGCTAATCGAGCCGTCGGCGACCGTTTCACCGTTCACATATACAATGGGTCCTGCACTGCTTAACTTGCCGTCCTCCGTACCTGTTATGGACAGTGCGATATGGATCCACTCACCTCCGGCAAACCCCCGGCCCGGATCAGCGACCAGGTCCATGCCCGCAGACAACGTTCCGCGCAATTGGCGGGTCAGGAATACAGACGGTCCCGTCTCCCCTTTACCAAAGTCAAAAATCCGTTCCCACACGCTCGTGCCCTTGCCGAAGTTCACCCAGGCCGCAACCGTTATACCAGTGTTGTCGTTCACTCCTTCAAGCAGATCGGATGGCAACTGGATAAAAGATGAACCATTCCGTCCTCCTGCAAAGGTCACAGCACTTCTTCCGCCAACTGTAGACACCACTGGCGGTAGCGTGCCGCTAACCATCCCGTGATTATCGTGACCCGAGCTGTCATTGCTGACGTTATCTGCATCCTCAAATCTGTAATGGGCAATTAATTGCTCATGAAAAGCAGTCATATTATGCATTCTCCTATTCCTTTAATTAATAAAAACATAAATAATTTAATATAAACATAAACTATACTTATCCTACCTTGTCTGCCCTCTATTTATCAAGTCTTTCTTGCAAATAGAAAATGTTGCAACCGTAACAACGCCAATAAGGCTGCCGAGATGTTCTCGACAGCCTTACCGGCCCTGCGGGCATATTGATGCGGTTTGCTCATTCTGCCTTGAAGCCGATAGGCGTTATCTCCTGTTATCCTTCACAGGCACCTCAAAATCAGGTGTGCCGTCTTCATTCCACCGGAATTGCTGTACCCGTGTATGGCGGTTCGGATCATATAACGGATCGCCCGTGATTTCCTTGTAATTCCGCGCGTGGTAGACAATAACATCCCGGCCTTCCTCATCTACCGTAAAACTGTTATGCCCCGGTCCATATTGTCCGTTCTCCTCCGTAGTATGGAATACCGGTTCAGGATGCTTCGTCCATGAAGCAGCATCCAGCAGATCCCCGTCCTCGTCTGCCTCCAGCAGCCCCATACAATAATTGTGATCGGTGGCACTGGCCGAGAAGCTGATGAAAATCCGGCCGTTCCGCTTGAGAACGGCTGCTCCTTCGTTGACTCTGAAGCCGATAATCTCCCACGGATGCTCAGGAGTTGATATCATGGTCTGCTTGCCTCGTAGTGTCCAGGGATTGCTCATTTCAGAGATATACAGGTTGGAGTTGCCTTCAATTCCGGGATCCTTCTGCGCCCACACATAATACAATGCACCCTTGTGCTGGAACGTTGTAGCATCCAGGGCAAAGGATTCCCAGGCTGTCTTCACCTGCCCTTTCTCCACCCAATCCCCTTCCAGCGGACTTACGGATGCATTCTCCAGCACGTACATGCGGTGGTCGAACAGACCTTCGTTGGTTTCTGTTGTATGAGCCGCCGCGAAATAAATGTACCACTTGCCGGCAATGTAATGAATTTCCGGCGCCCAGATATTGGCGCTGAGTGATCCTGAAGCATACTTGCGCCAGGCCACAACCGGCTGCGCTTCAGTCAGGCCTTCCAATGTCCGTGAACCTCTCACTTCGATCCGGTCATATTCAGGAACCGAAGCTGTGAAATAATACCATCCGTCGGTATGCTTATACACCCAAGGATCGGCACGCTGCTCCACCAGCGGATTGGTAAACGTTCTGTTTGCAGGCATATGATCTCTCCTCTTTGCTATGAGCTAGCCGCTGCAGTTATAACTGTCTTACCCCTGACCTCTTCGGCGGGGCGTTCCTGTGTAGCGTACTGCCATTTATGCAATTACCAAATTAGCACAGCAATACTTTTATGTAAATATGAATTTATTTAGTTTTATAT